>JAHRFX010000065.1 GCA_019084405.1 Methanobacterium sp. | reverse complement strand
TTTTTTTAGTGGTTAATAAATTAAAGAGAGCCAAAAAAAATGAAAAGTAGAGATTTTTTTATTATATTTTTACTGTTATTATTTGTTGGATCTCTTTAATTTATTAACCACTAAAAAAAATATTAAAAAAAAGTTTTTTAGTGGACCCTTTATCAAAATAGATGTATCTAACTCTTTTTATCTAAAAAACCCCATGAAATTGCTTCAGTTTAAATCCTTAAATTTAAGAGTTTCAGATCTATATTTCAACATGCATAAACCATTATTTTATTATCTAAGTTATTGTGAGTTTTTAGTTATTTAATTTATTTTTACCCACTTTTCACTTAAATGGCCTGAAATTACTCCTATCCCTGTTACTATAAATGATAAACCTAACAAAATCCCAAATATAACCTCCAACGACATTAAGGGTAAGTTATCTATTCTTAATGAAATAATGCTCATTAATAGTATTAATATACCCCAAAAAACGGACATTAATGCAGATTTATTTTCTAAAACACTATCTACAAGAAAATACGTTGAGAATAGAAACATAAAAGATTTAATAAAAAAAGTTCCAGGTAATAGGAATAAGTATATACTCATAATTACAAGAACAATTCCAACTACAAATCTTATTTTATTATTAATTTTAACCATCTAATTTATACCTCCTATTTTCTTTTTTAACTCAACTAGAAAACCCCTGAAAATGCCCCTTTAGAGACCTCGTTGTGGCGGTCTCCAAAAACGTCCCTTATAAGATCATCATTATAGATTAAAATGTCCCTTTTTCTATATAAATCTATATTAAACAAAATGAAAAAAATCATAATTATACATAAAAAAAATGAAAAAATAGTAACATCATTCTAAACTCTGATTAAGTTGACTTTCATTAAAAATATGGTTTAATCCTCATTCCATGTTGAAAAACATTAAAGAAATCTGATTTAGTTGATTAAAGGAAAATTAGAATTATAATTTAATTTTTGTAAATCTCAATCAAAGATGGTCTTAATTGGGGAATTACATCTTTAATAGTTCGCCAAACTAGCTCATATTTGATTCCAAAGTAAAAATGAATAAGTTTATCACGCATTCCGGCCATTGCTCTCTAGGGAATGTCAGGATAATCTTTTTTAATGTCTTCTGGTAGGTTTTTAGTGGCTTCTCCGATAATCTCAAAATGCTCGAAAATTGTAAATTTTCGGCCCTGCTTAAACTTGTTTTCGACGGTTTTCTGATAACTGCACTTGAAGTTTTATCGTCTTCTTTGAAATCATCGAAGTCCATTTCACCAATAAATAGTTCGATAGAATCCATAGCTTCTAAAATATCTTTTAGATAAAGCATAGGATCCTTCATACTATAATGGCCTCCTTCATGACCTGTTTTTTTATTTCCTTGCGAACTGTGTCAATAGGGACCACATCAATCTTTATATGAATTTCATCTTCTAGAAACTTATTTGAAAAGAAATTGTATTATGAATTTTCCATATCTTTTAAAAGATCTTGAATTTGTGTTTTAATTTCAGGAAGCCTATTTTTAATGGTTTCCCAGACTATTTCCGGATCAACTCCGAAATATCCATGGATTAGTTTATCCCGCATTCCGGCCATTCCTTTCCAGTTAATATTATCATTTGAACTTTTTACTTGGTCTGATATATTTTTAGCAGCCTCACCAATAACTTCTAAGTTTCTTAAAACAGCATCGAATGTTTTTCTATCATTTATAAAATCAGAATAGTCCAAATCACATATATATTGATCAATAAATTGAATGGATTCTAAAATATCTTCAAGAAATAATATTTGGTCTCTAGAGGACATGAAATTACTCCAGTTAATCACTTGGATTTTACTTTAACAAATTCCATATCTTTCATTATATTGGGCCTCACACGATCTTTAATACCACCAGAGGTCAATATTTCTACTTTTATATCCAGTAAATCTGATAAATATTCTTCTAATTCTACTAACTGAATAAAATCAGGTGTGGTTTCAAAATTAATTAGTAAATCCAGGTCACTTTTTTCGCTTTGTTCCTGGCGCGCATATGATCCGAATAGGCCTATTTTATCTACATGAAAGTTTTCTCTTAAGAACTGAAAATCTGTTTCAAGTATTTTTAATACTTCTGATTTTGTTTTCATAAAACCACATAATTAATTCTATGATTAATTATTGATTTTTAATGCTATTATAATTATCATAATTGATTTTATCAATTAAACTTAGAGTACTGCAAAGTGCTTCAGATTATTGAAAATTTTATGAAAAGACCAATCCCACCATTTAATATTAAGTAAATAATTGGTGAGTTAGTCATCAAATTTTTTCTTAATTTTAAATGGATTTCCGCCTGCAATATGAAGTTATGTCTTTCAAAACTATAGAATTCTCTGTGATGATGGATCCGTCTCCAATATGCATACATGGAATGACATTAACATTTTGACCAATACACATATCATTACCAACGATTTTATATCCTTTGAAAAGTAGATAATCCAGTTTAGGAGTCGCTTGTTTCCCCCTTGAAACATAATGCTGGATATGAAATATTTACACAGGCCATGAGCTCTCCAAAACTGTAAGCAACTTTTTTCTTTTTAAAACCAGCTTCTAACCAATCCTTCTAAAATTCGTTATAATACAATCCCCAATAGGTTTTCCATCAGTTTTAACAAATAAAGAATCTTCGTAATCTATAATTCTTATTTTTTGGTTTCTACCGTACATCCTTTATTTAAGGTAAGATATAATTTGAAGAATTTCTTCTGGTAACTGGTTATACATATATAGTTATTAGACAATTCCCTGAGCCATCATTGCCTTTGCAACTTTAATAAATCCTGCAATATTAGCTCCAACTACATAGTTGCCTTCAAATCCATATTCTTTAGCCATTTTATCAATATTTCTATATATGTCAACCATGGTTCTTTTTAATCTGGCATCAACCTCCTCAAATGACCAGTGCATATTTGAGCTTCTTTGTGCCATTTCCAGTACACTGGTTGTAACTCCTCCCGCATTAGCTGCTTTTCCTGGTAAGAAAATTAATCCAGATTTTAAGAATAATTTCGTAGCTTCAGGCGTTGATGGCTTATTTGCTCCTTCTGCGACATATTTAACTCCATTATTAATAAGTTTTATTGCTGAATCTTCATCTAACTCATATTGAGTAGCACAGGGAAGAGCTATATCACATTTTATATTCCAAAGACCTTTACTTCCTTCTTTATAGATGGTATCAGGAAAATCATTTAAGTATTCATAGATACATTTTCTTTTTTCTTCTTTGATATGTTTTACAAATGGAATAGATATTCCATTTTCGTCATAAATGTAACCTTTTGAGTCAGACATAGCAATAACTGTTGCTCCAAGTTGTATGGCTTTTTCAGCTGCATATAGGGCCACATTTCCTGAACCAGAAACTATTATCTTTTTACCTTCCAAAAATTCTCCCCTTGCTTTTAAAGCTTCTTCCAATATATAAACAAGACCATAACCTGTGGCTTCTCTTCTTACAAGAGATCCACCATATTCTATTCCACTCCCGGTTAATACGCAATTATGCCTGTTTGCAATTCTATTATACTGCCCAAATAGGTACCCCACTTCTCTTAAACCCACACCAATATCCCCGGCAGGGACATCAATTTCAGGCCCTATATAATTCTTGAGTTCAGTCATGAAACTCTGGCAGAATCTCATAACCTCAGCATCAGATCTGCCTTTTGGATTGAAATCACTTCCACCCTTTGCACCGCCAATTGACATGCCGGTAAGACTGTTTTTTAAAATCTGTTCTAATCCTAATAATTTAAGAACCGATAAATTAACTGACTCGTGAAAACGAAGCCCTCCCTTATAGGGGCCCAGTGCACTGTTGAACTGAACACGAAAACCTCGATTCACCTGTACTTCACCATTATCATCAACCCATGGCACTCTAAACATAATCACTCTTTCAGGTTCTAAAAATCTTTCTAAGATCTTTGCTTCCTGAAATTCAAGATGCCTTTCAAACACTACATTAAGACATCTTAAAATCTCAGTGGCAGTCTGTATGAACTCTCCTTCATAAGGATTTTTTCTCTTCAGCTCTTCTAATACATCATCTACGTATGTCATATAATCATCTTCTTATTTTAAAAAATATTAATTAAATATTTAAGTGGCATGAAATTCTCATATCTAATCAAAATCTTAATGAACCACATATACTTAGCTTGAAGATGCATTCTTCATAATTAGAAGTTAAGAATTACTAATATATTAGGCTGTCTATTTAGATAAAAAAGTGAAAAAATACTGCTTTTGAGCCTTACTGGAGAAAAATAATAATAGTAGCCTATCCTGGTCCGCAATACTAAAATACATCCAAGAATATGAAAAAGAAAAGGGGGATATTATCTTAAATGTTACAAAAAGAGTAGACTACTAATTTGTTATTGGCAATTTATTCGATTATTTCCATGGGCTCAGGATAATCTTTAACTGTTTTAAAAAGCTTTTTTGTCTCTTAACATATCATTTTTCATCTGTTCCTGGACTTTTTGCATTTCTTCTACTTTTTTGTAGTTCTAATTACTGATGGTATAATTTCACCTGTCTATGGAAAGATAAGGCATAGCCTTAGGTATTTTTTTAGATCCTCTGGATCCAGGTACCAGTAACTGGAGTATGGGACCGGTTTTAACTGATTCTTAGTTGGAGATGATTAAAAATTCATTAATTTATTTCCAGTAAATTATTTATATCTAAAAAACAATCTTTATATAACAGGTAAAACCTGGGAGTCAGTGTACCTTGAGGTGCACGTTTAACAGTACTTCCAGGTTCTGATTCTTATTTTTAATATTATTCCCATATTTTTGACTATAATCCACCTTTTTATCCTCACTCTTGGGACTATAATACCTCCTGTAATCCCTTTTTAAATATTCTTTAGCCGAGTTATTCTCAGTTTTATTTTCTAATTCTTCATCCTGGGCCCAGATCTCTTCCAGATCCGGCATACCCACCGTCAGACCATAGTTCAACAGCACCAGACAAAATATAATCATCCTTTTTCATTTTTTGAATAGTCCTTTCAAATCTTAATAATTCTTTAGAGCACTGGATAATTAAACCAATAAAATTAATATTTATTTAAACTAAGAATAAACTATAGTATATTTGGTGATGGAATGAATAGGAAAAATTTAGCCATTAAATTTGCAAATTCTCTGGGATTTCCAGAAATAAAAAAGATAATTCTATTTGGTTCAGTGGCCCGTGGCGAAGATAATAAGGATTCGGATATTGATATTCTTATTGTTTCTACTAAAAAAGCCGAAACAAAGAATAAAATCATGGCTAAAATTACCGATGCTTTACTTGAAGGAGGCATATATATTTCTGCAAAGGTAATATCTCAAAAAGAATATGAAAACCTTAAAAACACCCATTTTATTTCAACAATTAATAAAGAAGGTGTAGTGATTGGATGAGAAAAAGATTCTAATAAATAATGCTCATGAAAAGCTTGAAGCAGCAAAAAATCTATTTGAAAATGGATTTTATAATGATTCTGTGAGCAGAGCATATTATGCAATGTTTTTTGCTGCTAAAGCATTATTATTTAAAAAAAATATTCATCCCAAGACCATCGGGGATTAATTTCTCAATTTGGATTAGAATTTGTGAAGAAAAATGAATTTAAAAAGGAATTATTTGACTTGCTTGCCAGGGCTCAGGAAGATAGAGAAGAGGCGGATTATGGTTTATTCTCTAGTATAGATCAAAATGAGGCCAAAATTATAATTGAAGGTGCTGAATCTTTTTTAAATGAATGTGAGCTTAATTTATAATATATTCTCATGTTTGATTTTATTATTCATAAAATAAGAAATAAAATTTAGAATCAATATCACCAGACATAATTTCAAAAAAAAATCAAATTCTACTTCGTTAAATCTAGGTTAAACGAAGTTACCTATTTTTACTTACAAAACTGATTTTTCAGCAAATGAAAATTCTTTAAAATAGGCATATTTGAACTGCACATATAAGGTAGGCCATTAATTTAAATAACATTTCTTATTATTTTGAATAATATTTGGCATTTTTACCACAGATATACTTCATTAAATTGAAAATAGCAGAATTTATATATAGTTAACTATATATAACCTGATTATGACAGGGGCCAAATCAGAATCAAAAACACCACTGGCCAAAGCCGTAGGTACTAAAGTCACAACAAGAGAAATTGAAGAAATAAACGGTTTGATTGAAGCAGGAATATATCTGAGTGTCTCAGATTTTATAAGAGAAGCTGTTAGAGATAAACTTCGTGCAATTAAAGTTATAAAAATTCAAGATATTGATTATGAATCAGCCAAACGTGAAATTCTAGGTTATTACCGTAGTTATAACGAAGCCTATGATTATGAAGTTGCTAATGACCTGGAACTTGATTATGAATTGGTTTGTGAAATAACTGATGAATTAGAACGAGAAGGACGTTTAGGAGTAACCAAATGAGTCAAATTTACACCAACGAAGGTGACACCTTTAAAGGTAATAAAATTGTGGCAGAAGCCAGAAAAATTACAGATCCCATCTTAATAGTGAAAAGTGGACGACATAAAGCACAGAGAATAATCTTAAAAGATAATGCTATGTGTCGGATAGCTAAAAAATATAAATTTATAAAATAATCCTGATTCAACTTCATTACTTCTAATACCGTTCATATGGCACCCTAACTTAAAAAAAGATTATAGAAAAATAAGGACCTCATTATCCCTCATTTTTCCTAATTTTAATATCTAAGGTAATTATTCCTTTACCATACTCAGCTTAAAGAAAAGCTGGTTTTCTCTATTATTTTTTTTTTAATTTTTTTTATGCTTTTGATCTGGTTTAATTTAATCTGGAAAAATAAGATTATTTGTTTAGTAGTATATCACCGGGTGTTGTATCTATTTTATAATTTAATATATTATGAAAAAAATTCTATCTGGTATGATTAGGGGGTGAAAATTTAGGAGAATTGATGACCAGTTACAGCCTATAAAAAAAAATTCACAAAATAGGCCTAAATCACCGGGTACATATAGACCAGCTGCCTCATTTTTAGTGATTTCTTCATTTTTTAAAATACGCTAAATTTTCAATAAAAAATATATATTTTTTCTAACACGGATTATGTGATAATACCATTTTATACTGTGGATCTTATTATTTTATGAATTATTAGATTTGGTTACTATAAACATAATATTTTAAATATTAAGTAGATACAGTTACTAAAAAAAAATAATACTTCAATTATTATTTAGATTTGGTTACTAAAAAAGTAATTTTTAATATGGGAATTCTTTATTATATATTTAATATATAATTTTATATACTATTAATTAAATATAATATATTAGTTCAATATTATCATTAAAAAGAATATAAGTTATATACACCTTATTAAAAGAATCGAATTTATTATAACAATTATTTAATTTTAAATAATTATCCTATCATAGTCTGTATTTTTTTAGTAAGCATGTAAATGTATGAAAATAATTGAAAAGAGGTGTTAAGTAAAATGAATGAGGTACTATCTGAATATTTCTCCACTCTGAAAATGGGTAAAATTCAGTCCCATGCCAACATGGTAGTGGTCCCTTTATTGGGAGGTGGAGATGATTCTGGTTACATAACCCTGCAAGAAGCACTGGAATCAAATTCTTTACATATTAGTGAAATAAACCAGCAGAGATCTGTTCCTGAATTAAAAGTACATAATAAGGGAGACATTCCGGTTCTTTTAGTGGATGGTGAGGAGTTTTGGGGTGCTAAACAAAACCGGGTTTTAAATACCTCCTTACTTTTAAAAGAAAAATCTGAAACCATTATCCCGGTAAGCTGCACCGAGCAGGGTAGATGGAGTTATAACAGTAACCAGTTTTCTGATTCAGGACATTTAGCAGCCAGTAAAATCCGGCGTAGAAAATCAGCATCAGTATCCCTATCCCTTAAATCATGTGGAGAGTACCGCTCCAATCAGACAGCTCTCTGGAGCGATATTGAAGAAATTTCCCGGGATGCTCAGGTAGATTCCCCCACCCGGGCCCTGTGTGATGTTTACCAATCCCAAAAAGAAGATTTGAATAAATACCTGGAAACTTTTTCCACTTTAGATAATCAAAACGGAATACTGGTGATGATAAATGGGGAAGTGGTGGGCCTGGATATCATATCCTCCCGGACTGCTTATCACCTGTTGCACTCTAAGCTGGTGAAAAGTTATGCCCTGGAAGCAGCTTTAAACAACAAGGAGCCTCCAATAACTGTACCGGGATGGTATTATGGGCTTCTTAATGATTATAATACTTATATTTAAAAAATCAATATATTCATGGATTATAATATGGGGGGATATTCTTTGGAAAAAGATAACTATTTAGGAGAAATTAAGGGCCTTAGCACTTTAGAGGAAGATTTAGAAGCTCTAAAACCACATGAACATCTAGGCCTTATTTATAACACCCGCCAGGAATGGAAAGAAACCATTGTTCCTTTTATTAAGCTGGGCTTAGAAAAGGGTGAAAAATGTGCCTATATCATGGACTCCTCCTATGATAATAAGTTACGGGATTATTTAAAAAAAGAGGGAGTGGAAGTAAGTTCCTATGAAAAATCAGGACAGTTAGTTCTTCTGGATGAAAGTGAGGCTTACAACAAAGATGGTGATTTTGAACCAGCCATCATGATCCAGTTACTTATAAATGAAGCTCATAAGGCCCTGGATGATGATTTTAAAGCTCTAAGGATTAGTGGAGAGATGAGCTGGGTGCTGCAGGATCAATCAGGATTAGATAGATTGCTGGAATATGAGAACAGATTAAACCAGGACTTTTTACCCCGGTATCCCTGTTCAATCATCTGTCAGTATGATCTGCAAAAATTTGATCCTGAAATCATAAAAGGAGTGGTGATGACCCATTCCTATCTGATAAAGGGAGGTGAAATTTATAAGAATTTCTACCATGTACCTCCCTATGAATTCCAGGATACTTCCCTGGCAGAAAAGGAAGTGGAAATCTGGCTTAATAATCTGGAAAAGGAACATAAAATCCGTCGTAGAGAAGAATTATATGCCGAAGTGTTGAGTAAATCCTCCCAGTCATTTGTTATCGGGCTTCTGGATGGAAAAATATTGTTTAATAATCCTGCTTTTAATGAACTGGTGGGTTATAGTCCTGATGAAATAAGTTCCTTAAGCTGGGATAAAGATTTAACCCCTCCAGAATGGCTTCAACAGGAAAAGATAATCCTGCAGGAAATGGAAAAAAGTGGTCATCCGGTACGCTATGAAAAAGAATACCTGAAAAAAGATGGCACCCGGGTACCCATTGAAATCTTAACCCACCCCTCCTACAACCAGGCGGGAGAATTTAACTATTATTATTTCTTTATAAACGATATCAGTTCCCGTAAAAAGGTGGAAGAAGAGCTTCTAATCAGTGAAAACAAATATCATACTCTATTTGAGAATGCAGAAAGCGGAATCTTCTTAATCAGGGATGGCTTGTTTGTGGAGTGTAATCAAAAAGTACTAGAGATTTTTAAGGTTTTAGAAGAGGACATACTAGGCAAAACACCGGCTGATTTTTCTCCCCATCTCCAGGAAGATGGAACAACATCCAGGGTGAAGGCCGAAAAGTTGATACATAACGCCCTGAATGGTGAGCCACAGTATTTTGAATGGCAGCACCTGCGCCAGGATGGCACTACCTTTTTTACAGAGGTTAGTTTAAATCGCTTGAAAATAGGAGAGGAATATTTACTTCAGGCCATTGTAATGGATATCACCGGGAGAAAAAGGGCTGAAATACTTTTAAAAGAATCAGAACACCGCCACCGTATGGTAGGTGAATTAATATCTGATTTTGCCTACTCATGCGTCCTGGATGATGATGGAGACTACGGGGTGGACTGGATTACTGGTTCTTTTTACCATATAACTGGATTTAGTAAAAAAGACCTGGATTCCCACCGGTGCTGGATGTTCACTGTGCACCCGGATGATGCTCCACTGGCCCAGGAACAGTTACAGAATCTAAAACCTGGAAATAATAATGTTAAGGTATTCCGGATTATCTCTAACCAGGGGGAGATAATCTGGCTTAGAAACCACATAGAATGTGTGGAAGATAATGGAAGATGGCGTATCTATGGGGCTGCCCAAGATATAAGTCGGAAAAAGAAGTATCTTCATGATTTAAAAAGGGAGCTGGAAATTAACCGGTCTCTTTCCAGGATATATGCCCCACTTATTTCGGATAGTTCCTCCATGGAGGATGTGGCCTTAGTTATATTCCAGGAGTCCAAAAAACTCACCCAAAGCCAGAATGGTTATGTGGGTATGGTGGACCCTGAAAATCAGAACCTGGTGGTTTTAACCCACAGCAGTATGATGGTGGATTGTGAACTGGTGGATGTAGACGATAAAATACGATTCCCTCCCCGTGAAGATGACTATTATTCCTCCTTATGGGACCATAGCCTGAATAAAGGTAAGGGTTTTTATACTAACCAACCAGAAAATCATAAAACTTCCCAAGGAATACCTTCCGGCCATATTAAACTTAATAACTTCATCTCAGTTCCAGTTATGGCTGAGAATGAGTTACTGGGCCAGATTGCCCTGGCCAACTCTACTGATGGTTACAATGATAATGATCTGGAAGCCCTGGAAAAGTTAGCTGAATTTTATGCCCTGGCCATACAAAGGATGAGATATAAAGAAGATCTTGTAAATTCCATTAAGGACAAGGAATTGCTTTTAAGGGAAACCCACCACCGGGTGAAAAACAACCTGCAGATTATTGCCAGCTTACTTAATCTCCAGTCTGCAGAAACTCAGGAAGAAGAAGCCCAGGAGTTTTGCCGGGTAAGTCAGGACCGGGTGCGTAGTATGGCCCTTATCCATGAAAAACTTTATAAATCCCCTAATATCTCCCGGATAAACTTTTATGATTATGTGAAAAGTTTAACTGAAAGCCTGTTTCATAACTACACCACCTATCCGGGCAGTGTAAAATTGGAACTGGATATTGATAACATATCCCTGGATCTGGATACGGCCATACCCTGTGGGCTGCTGTTAAATGAACTGATAACCAACTCACTGAAGTATGCCTTCCCGCAGGGTGATACTGGCACCATAACCATTAATTTCAAATCATTAGCTGCTGGTGAGTATCAACTGGTTATTGGTGATGATGGGGTGGGTTTACCCCCTGGTTTTGAACTGGATAAGGTGGAGACCCTGGGCCTTCAAATTGTGTTGAGCCTGGTAAAACAGATTGACGGAACCATTAAATTGGACCAGACTTCAGGAACAGTTTACACCATCCACTTCCAGGAAATATCCTATCAAAATCGGGTTTAAGTCTAAATAATATTAATTTTAGTAATAATTCCTGTTATTAATTCTTCTTTAGTTATCAAATTACTTATTTAACTTTTAGTTAAACTTAAGATTTATTTATTCATTATATATTCCAGATAAAATTGATTTACCTTAAAGGACATATTAATGGTATGAAATCCATTTTAACTTCAGGTTTAATTTGAATTAAGGGAGGGTAATCATGGAAAGAGAAATCATTCAGATTGATGAAGAAAAATGTGATGGTTGTGGTAGTTGTATACCTGGTTGTCCGGAGGGGGCCTTGCAGGTGATTGATGGTAAGGCCCGGCTGGTAAGTGATTTATTCTGCGATGGATTAGGGGCGTGCATTGGAACCTGTCCCCAGGGAGCAATTGAAGTTATAAAAAGGGAAGCTGAACCTTATGATGAATATAAGGTGATGGAAAATATTGTTAAAGGGGGATCTAACCTGATAAAAGCTCACTTACAACATTTGAATGATCATGGTGAAACGGAATATCTAAATCAGGCTCTGGACTATTTAAAAGAAAAAGAAATAGAAATACCTGATTATGAAACCATGGAGTGTGGCTGTCCCAGCTCCCTGGCCCAGGAAATTCAACCAGGAGAGGATAAAGAGGTGGGAATCTTTCAGGCTCAACTTCGTAACTGGCCCATACAGTTACAGTTATTAAACCCCCAGGCACCCTATCTAAAAAATGCAGATCTACTTATTGCCGCTGATTGTGTGCCCTTTAGTTATCCTAACTTCCATGAACGATTCTTAAAGGATAAAGTTCTGATCATACTCTGCCCTAAACTGGATAAGACCATAGACCACTACGTGGATAAACTATCCCAGATATTCACCACTCAGGACATTAATTCCATCTCGGTGGTACATATGGAGGTACCCTGTTGTTCCGGAATAGGGGTAATTGTGCAGCGGGCCCTGGAAAAAGCAGGGAAAAATATAATCATCAAGGACTACACCATTTCTATAAGTGGGGAAATAATCTAAATTTTGCCTAATAACCTCTCAATCACTAGAGATAATCTAATTTTCCCATTTAGAACATATTTTTTTTTTAAATAGGCTTTAACAATAATTAAATTGAAAATCTTTCTTTAATAAATCTTGAATAATCTTATTATGGGGCAATACCAGTTGATTCTAATAACATTATAAATTAAGAATTAAATGTTTTAATTTTAATGGGCCGGGTAAGATTTAAGTATCAGCAAAACTAATTATTATTAATCATTACAAATATTAGTAAGCTCATATAAAAGAGGAGATTTACTTTAAATTAAGAGCTTCTCTGGTTAAATAATTTTTATTGCATGAGCATAGAATTTATCCTGACAGGATATTATTCCCTGATATCTGGTGAAAAAAAATGAAAATCCCGAAATGTATGAGTACCCAGCACCCAGATAATGTCAACCCTCCCTTTTTTGCTGAGGGTAATGAAATTAGTGGTGAAGATGAAATAGCAGAAGCATACTATGTTTTTTCACATTTAGGCTGTGATGAACAAATGTGGGACTGTGAAGGAAAAGAAGTGGATAACTACGTGGTTAAAAAATTATTAACCAAATATGAACCATTTTTCAGAGATAATAAATTAGGGGAAGACTATTTCCTCACATTAAGGGTTCCCAATCCCACTGTGGAAAAAGCAGAAGCCAAAATCTTACTGGAGACCCTGGAAAGTATCCCCCGTTCCTATGATGCTGCCCGCTTATTTTATGGGGAGGAACGGGCTCCGGTATTTGAAGTGATACTTCCTATGGCTGCTTCTACCAAATGTCTGGATCGTATTTACCAGTACTACCTTGATTTTGTGGTGGGAAAGCAAAACCAACCATTCAAAAAAGGAGATATTACTATTAAAGACTGGATTGGTGAGTTCAAACCAGAAAACATTAATGTAATACCTCTTTTTGAGGATAAACCCGGAATGCTCCAGGCTGATTCCATCACCCGGAACTACCTGGAAGATAAAAACGTGGATTATCAAAGGATATTCTTAGCCCGATCTGACCCTGCCATGAATTATGGTATAATAAGTGCTGTTTTATTAAATAAGATTGCATTGGAGCGATTTAATATACTTTCTGAAGATTTGGGTATGGATATTTATCCCATAATCGGTATGGGTTCTGCTCCCTTTAGAGGTAATCTGGAACCTTCCCGGGTAGAAGAAGTGGGATTAGAATATCCCAGTGCCCATACCCTAACCCTGCAGTCATCATTTAAATATGATCACCCCCACGCGGAAGTGGTGGATGCTATAAACAAGTTAAAAAACCGTAAAACCAGTGATCCTCATGAAATGAATGAAGAAAAAACACTGGATATCATAGATAGATATGCCGCAGAATATGAAAAACAGATAATTAAGCTGGCCCCTATTATTAACCGGATGGCAAAGTACGTACCCCGCCGCAGGAAAAGAAAATTACATATTGGTTTATTTGGATATTCCCGCAGTATTGGTGAAATATCACTTCCCCGGGCCATAACCTTTACCTGTACTCTTTATTCTCTGGGAATACCTCCGGAAGTCCTGGGTTTAAATGCATTAACTGATGCGGATAGGGATTATCTTAAAGAGGTTTATAAAAACTTTGACCTGGATCTTGAAAAAGCCATTCAATACCTGGACCGGGATTCTAAACTATTAAATCCAAAACTAAAAGAATATCTTAACCTTTATTACCCTGAAGTTGATCAGGACCTCTCCCACCTGAAATTAACCCGGGATATTAATAAATCCCTATCCACCAATCAAACTGAAGGAATGGGAGAAAAGATTTTAAGAGGGGCGAATTTAAGGAAGTTCCTGGGTTGATAACCAGGGACATATAACTAAATCCTCCCCGAATATATATGAAATCTCCTGATATACAGAGGGTTATATGAGAAATTGCTTTTTAAAACTGGGATTTATATCGTTTATCAAAATTCCTCCATGAATGGGCGATATAGGGTTCACATTTATCCAGTTCAGTTAAAAGGCAGGCCCTGATGGTATCAGTTTTGATTTCCTTTTTTTTATCCAGTTTTTTATTTATGGTAGCATATACTGAATCCAGTATTTCTTTTTTCTCATCCACACTGTAACCGGCATCAATAGCTGCTTTTTCCAGTGACTTTTTAATTTTAGCAGGTTTAAATCCTTCCACTGAACCTCTTTTTTTAATTACTTTTACCATTTAATCACCACTTAAATAACTTATTATATTTAGTAGAATTAAAACTTTATAATAATATAAATTTATTACTTTACCCGTAATTTATATGCCTTAAATTTATAAATAATGGTAAATTACCATAATCATTTAAAAAATTAGAAAAAATAATGTTATATAATAATTATAAAAGCTATATAATGTTTAGCTAAAAATATAATGTTTTTCCTGATTAATTACATGGATATAGTTGATTAATATAAAAACCTGTTTTAAATAATATAAAATTCAGGTGATAAAAAAATGAGTTTTACCAATCCTAATGTTAGTGTAAATCCCTGGAAAAAGAAACTTCTCATAATTATGCGTATATCACTTCTACTCGTAGGGAGCAGTATCATTATATTTGGTAGTGGAGGTACTAAGGTATTTGGTTTGATGACCCTTTTAGCATTAGGGGTGATTTATCTTCCCACTCTATTTAACCGTAAGCACCTGCAGTTTATACCGGTGGAAGTGGAGATACTCTTTCTGGTGGTGGTGATTTTAGAGTACATCCTGGGTAACACCTTTGGATTGTATGGTAGAATCGATAACTATGATAAATTCATGCATTTTACCATTCCTCTAATTGTAGCTCTAATTGGTATGATGTTCATGTACACCGCCTACTTATATGGCCGGATCAGGACCAGTTACTGGATCATGGCCTTTTTAATTGTCATGGTCACCCTGGGTATAGGGGCACTTTTGGAACTGGTGGAGTACTTCTATGATAACTTCCTCTATCTGCATATCTACCATGTATTCCCTACAGGCTTAACTCAAGGGTCTCCTACTATGGACGGCCTCAGTGATACCATGTATGATCTATTTACGGATCTAATAGGTGGTATTGTCGGGGCTTTATTAGGGGTAGTGCTCATAAAAAGGGCGGAAAAAAAAGGTAAATGTGTGGAATGGGTGGATGGTATCGCTCATTTTGAGGGATTAAAAGAAGATGATGAATCCCGGGGTGAAAAAATCCCCCCAGAAAATGAAAAAAGCTGTAAATTAGAGGAAAGTGAAAAATAATTTAGCCTATTATTTTTAGATTAAAATAATTTTTATTTATTCTTTTTTTTTAGATTAGACTAAAAATAAGCTTATAACCGGGGTTCATATTCTAATTTTGGAAACTCCATAATAAAACAGGTGCCGTTTGTTTTATCCAGATGGATAGTACCATCCAGCTGATCCACCAGGGAATTAACCAGCCGTAAACCCAGGGATTTTGTTTGGGTAAAATCAATATCATCAGGCAATCCCACCCCATTATCTGATACTTCCAGTACATATAAATCAGCTTTTTTCATGAAATTGATTTTTATTACCCCCTCCTGGTGGGGGAAGGCATATTTAATGGCATTTGAAAGTAATTCATTGATTATTAGTCCGCAGGGGATGGCGGTATTAACATCAAGATTAATTTTTTCCACATCACTTTCCAGTCTAATCTGATTAAAATTAACTCCATAAGAAGAGAATAATTCCGAGGAAAGACGGGATATATAAATAGAAAAATCAACCTGAGTCAGATCCCGGGACTGATATAAACTCTCATGAATCATGGACATGGATTTAATCCTGTTCTGGCTTTCTTTAAATAAATCCCGTGCCTCTTCATCTTTTACATAATTTGTTTGCAAATTTAGCAGGCTGGAGATAATTTGCAGGTTATTTTTAACCCGGTGGTGGATTTCTCGAAGCATGATCTCTTTTTCTTTAAGGGAATTTTTAAGGATGTTTTCTGCTTTTTTCCTGTCACTGATATCCCGGACTACGGTACAAAAAAGGGAGGGATTGGTCTTTTCTAAAAAGAAATTGATTACCTGAGTATCGCGAGAGGTACCATCAGCACGCAGTATCAGTTTTTCTTGCATATGTAATTTATTTGGAATTTTTGAGGATGCGAAGGCCCTCTCAAAGATCTTCTGGATACTATCTTTAGATATCAATTTTTTTCTTTCCAGGGTTATCATCTTATACAGTATTTCATATAAATAAAGGCCAGTTACTTCGTCTTTACTGTATCCGGTGATATTCTCCAGGGCATGGTTCCAGTAGATAATCTTTCCCTTGTTATTAGCCAGGGCCACCCCATCAGAAGTTTGTTCTATAATACTTCTAAATTTTAATTCACTTTCAACAATTTCTTGTAAGGCTTTTTTACGTTGAGTGATATCAGTACCAATAATTACAAAACCGGTGGGTTCTTTTATGATACTGTAAATAGGAGCCAGGTTAATTAATACATCCACGGCCTTACCTGAATTAGAGATAATGGTGCATTCCCCATTAAAGCTCTCTCCATTCTTTATGGCTTTTTCCAGTTGTGATTTATTTTCCAGGGAAAAAATATCATATATCATTTGTTTTAGTAGTTCCTTCTCACTATATCCCAGCTGGGAGATCACACTCTTATTTATCTTGGATACGCGGCCCTTAGGATCCAGCAGTACCAGGAAATTAGGCATGGTGGAAATTATTTTCTCTGCAGCCAGAGTGAGGGTGAGTAAAGGGAAATTATACCTCCAGATACCATAAACAATGAATATTAAACCCAGGGTGAGCAAGGTCTGAGTAAACTCCGGGATGGGAATGGATAGTTTAATGAAAATAAAGTCGGTGACTAAACTTAATATCAGAGGAGTAAATAACCCTAAAGCCAGATAAAGTGCCTGTTTTTTATCCATGCCTTCGGTTTTAAAGTAATAAGAAAACACCATGATGGATGCAGTTAAAGATACAATTACCGTCCACGCTGAAAATAAATAGTATATGAGGGGATTTTCAGGTATGGAATAAGTCCAGCCCCAGTATTCCAATATGGGTGGTCCAATTAAAAGATCGGTGGTAAAACCAAATAATATGAATAGGAGGGCAGGTCCATAGATTAAGGGGTAGGCAAATTTATTTTTTAAGAGATATCCTCTGTTGGTAAATATCAGTGCAATCTGTAACATAATAGCAGGTATCAGGGGCCATAATGTGCTGACCTTTAACCAGAATAAGGCAGATTCTGGATTTTCCACCAGTCGGTAGGCGAATTCGGTGAGGGCCATAAATGAAACCAGAATACTGAAAATTGCTATAACCCGGTTAAGGGAGTTTTCCGGGTTTCTAAAATAGATGAAATTCCCTATAAAAAAAGAGGTGAATGCTGCTAAGAGTGAAATAAGGGAGTATTCATTGAACATAGTTTTAATTATATAGTTTATTTTTTTATATTTAAAAAGTTAATCCTTAAAATAAGATTTATATTAAATATTTCTTAAGCTTGAATAATTAATTAAAAATATTTAAAAGGATATTAAAGTTATTAAACCATCTATACTCTTTAATTCTCCTTTATTTAGCATATCTTCCAGAACATTTTCTATGCGGTCGGAGGTTTTTTTACTGGTGGTTTTAAAACCAAATAACCGGGAGGTTCTAATAATTAGTTCTTTTTTATTAATTTCTTTTTCAAATTCCAGAACCATTTTCAGTGCTTCTCTAATTTCTTCAGCAGATATAAAGGTTATATCTGGTTTATATTTCCTCAGGCGGACATCTATACGGGATGTGTCATTTAAAAGCAGGAAATCACCACTACGGCGGATGTTACCATTATTTTCCGCCATTTCCATCCCACTGGATATGATATTTCGCACCTTACTACCTGCCCTTCTTAGTCCGCAACTTTCTCTGATTCTCCTTATTACTTCTTCTGTATGTATGGGTCCTTCGGTGGATACTATCTCACTCACCACAGAAGATATGGTCGGTATGGAAGATTTGTATAGATCATCCCCACTAGTAAGGCTAATAGTATCATAGGTCTGGTAGGGTATCAGTTTATCTTCCAGCCGGGGAGGGGTATCCTCAGGGATTTCATCTATAGTTGGGGTAAAAACAGGATTATCCTCTACAGCAGGACTAATACCAGCACCAATCTCTTTATCAGGAGTAAATTCACCAGGGCTATCCTTTAAATCATAACTAATACCAGTATCATCCTCTTCATCAAAAGTTAAATCATCATCTTCTAGCGTATTTAGATCCATGGCCCCTGAATCTACTTTAGTAGAATCATTTACTTCAGCTGATATGTCCCCGGCATTAGAATCTCCCCCTGCTGATTCTGCATCTAATGGTTCCCCATTTTTTCCTTCTATTTTCTCCCCTTCACCCAGCACATCTTCCCAGATATCAGGCACTTCCTCCTTAATCAGATCATTTCTAATCTTTTCAATGGCCAGGAGAACTTTTTTCTGAGTTTCTTCCCGGTTACGGTACCAGTCGGTGGACCACACATGGATTATCTTCCATCCCAGTCCCTCCAGGATCTGTTCCCGGAGCCGGTCCCGGTCCCGGGCTACCGGGGAGCTATGGTACATGGCCCCATCACATTCAATTCCCAGGAGATATCTACCGGGATTTTGTTCATCCCGGATAGCCAGATCCACCCGGAATCCAGCACAACCCACATTACGCTCCACATCCAATTCATTATCCACTAAAAATTGGTAGAGAGAGTTTTCAAAGGTACTCTGGTATTCATCTTTTTCTGATTCTACTCCCATACTTCCGGTCTCTGCATACTGGAGGAAGTTTTTAAGGGCACGAACCCCGAAAGGGGTGCCGGAATTTACATGAAGATCCATGGACTGGAAGTTGGAGAATACCACACATTTTTCCCGGGCTCGGGTAATAAGCACATTCAATCGTCTTTCACCGCCCTCCTGATTGAGGGGTCCGAAATTAAGAGATATTTTATGGTTTTCATCAAAACCATAACCTATGGAGATTAATATTATGTCCCTTTCATCTCCCTGGATTGTTTCCAGGTTTTTAACAAAGAAGTGCTCCTTATTTTTTTCCTGGAAGTACTTTTCCATAGTGGGGTTTTCTTTACGTTTTAGTTCCAGTTCTTCTAAGATGGCATTCATCTGGGCCACCGAGAAGGTACCTACTCCCAGGCTCCGGGAATCACCATGTTTTTGGAAGTGGTCAAAAATCATATTAACCACTTCTTTTGCTTCTAAGGGATTAGATCTACTTTTACCTCGCTCATAAACTGTTTCAGGGTGATACTCCCTTTTTAGTCCCAGTTCTTCACTTTCATGACAGGGTGAAGGATAAACCAGCAGGTGGTTGTCATAGAATTCTTTATTGGAAACTGCGATTAGTGATTCGTGCCGGCTGCGGTAGTGCCAGCGGAGCATTTTAACCTGGAAACTGCGCTTACATAAATGGAGGATACTTTCCATATCAGCAGCAGTGGCTATTTCCTCTGTTTCTTCTTCCGAAGATATCATCTGATCAAAAAAGGAGGTAGGGGGTAACTGGTTGGTATCACCCATTACCACCGCAGTTTTAGCCCTTAAAAAAGCACCGAGAGCATCTTCTGGTTTCACCTGGGAGGCCTCATCAAAGATAACCACATCAAACTGCATTCGGGAAGTAGTGGGATCCAGGTACTGGGCAATGGATAAGGGACTCATCATAAAGCAAGGTTTTATCTGTTTTATTAATCCACCGGCCTTGCTTAATAGTTTCCTTAACGGTAAGTGTCCTCTTTTACGGGTGAGTTCCCCACTCAAAATACTGGCCTGGGAATTAGGTGCTGCACCTCCAAATACCAGGGGCATTTCCTGGTTCAATTTATGGAATAATCGTTTACGGTTTAATTCAATAATCCGGGAGTCCAGTTCCTGGAACTCCTTAATCCTTCCTTGGTGCAAATCTCCAATAAAAGTATAGAGGATGGATAACTCTTTAAAGGCCATACCCAGCAAACTATCAGCTAGATTACCCTCCATGGCACTTTCCACATCTTCCAGTTTTATTTGGCCCGATTCCACTGAGGGTATGAAGGCTGCCGCCCGGGTTTTCATACACAACCTTTTCTTTTCCAGGTACTGGGACCATAAAGGTAAAATACTTAAGTTTTCCTGCCAGTCCTTTAATTTAGATTTCCACTGATTATAAGTAACATATTCCGGTTCCTTATTAAATATAACATGACTGTGGGTGTTAAGACGATTTTTTAGTTTATCCAGCCTTATACTGAAGCGGTCAGCATCTTTTAGAACCTCCTGTTTATGGGAGAGTACTTTATTTTTTTCTATGCCCTGGGCCGCCAGTTCAATAGTTTTGTCGGTGATTATTTTTTCCTGGACCAGATTTCGCAAGTGTACTATCCAGCGGGCGGTGGCGGTAAGATCAGTTAAAGAGGCGTTTTCCAAATTCCACATAGAGCCAAAGAATTTGCGGGCCTTGACTTCATGGCTTAAAAGTTCCTTATGCAGGTTCAGGTAATCTTTTAATGATTCTAAGTCCTGTATTATCTCATAATCATTACTGGGGGGAGTTTTAAGGTATAGGGAGTCTATTTCATTTTTTATTTTACGGTATTTACCACTTAAGAATTTAATTTTACTGGAAGATTGTTCCAGGTACTCCTGCAGGAGCCGGTCCAGGTCTTTTTCCCGGGCCGAGTCATGAAATTTATCCAGAATATTACGGGTGCTGTGCAGTTTTTTAAGTTTATCCAAAAGCAGGAAAGCATCGTTTTCGTGTTCATCCCATACTGTTGAATTTAAAACTGCCAGGTCAACCGGTCGGGACTGTGCCAGTACATCAGCAGCCTGTATGGATTTTTCAAATTCATTAAAATTCTTGGAGGGTTTAATCCCATAGCAGTCTTCCAGAGCCCTTATTTTTTTACGTAAGGATTCTAAAAGATCCCTGGTTTCATGGATAAGTAATTCTATCCCCTGGGCATCGGGAGGTAAAATCATGCCGGGGTCTGTACCAGACCAGGTATTATCAGAAAGGGGAGGTAATAACTGGGCTAATTTAGCCAGATTTTCCAGTTCAATAATTGATTCTTCCCATTCTTCAGGAGTTATAGTCTCGGGAGAAGGTATTCTTACCAGGGGGAGATTTTTGAAGTGTTTTTCAGCATTTTCCTTCATCCCAAATAACTGAAAAGGAGATAGCCTTATCTGGTAGAGGGGCTGGTGTAATCCCTGGTTATAATCATTTAACTGACGCCGCAGGGTTTCTAAACGATTTAACTGTCGTTCAATATCCAGTTCTTCTGGTGAGGATTCATTTAGAGATGATTCCAACTCCTGTAAAACGTCTTTTTTACGGGTCTTATGAGAATGAAGTTCCAGGCAGAATTTACCCAGTCCAATACCATCCAGTCGGTTTTTAACCACTTCCAGTGCCGCCATTTTCTCACTAACAAATAAAACCGTTTTTCCATGGGCCATAAGCTCGGCTATGAGATTTACTATGGTCTGGGATTTACCAGTGCCCGGGGGGCCTTCCACCACCAGGTTATTTCCGGATTTCACATCTTCAATAACGGCAATCTGGGAAGAATCAGCATCCATTACGTGGTAAAGATTTTCATATTGTAGTTTACTATCTACTTCACTTTCCTGGAAACTGGATTTTCTTTTATGAGGATCAGGATTGAATAAGGCCTCAATTAATGGTTTTTCAGTGATATCCACTCCTTCTTTATAGGAGGCGGGGTCCAGGTCCCGGTACATTACAAATTTTGTAAATGAAAAAAATCCTAACTGGATTTCTTCCAAGACCTGCCAGTCTTTCATGGATTTAGTGGATTTTTTTACTTTTTTTAAGTATTTTTCCACACCTTCCGGGTTTACAGGCATTTTAAATTCAGGTAAATCCAGGTCCATTTCCTTTAACTTGGCCTGGAGGGATATATTGGTCAGTATATCATTACCATCCCAGTGTATGGAAAAGGATTTACCCACCTTTCTTCTTTCCAGGATAACCGGGATTAATATCAGGGGTGCCTTGCGCACATCCGGTTCATGGGGTTCTGTCCATTCTAAAAATCCCAGACCCAAATAGAGAATATTATATCCCTGCTCCTGGAGCATGGTCCGGGCCCGTTGATTAATATAAAAAAGTCTTCTTTGTAGTTCAGAAGGTGTTAAATCAGTTTCTAAAAAGCGGGACTTATTTTCTTCAGTAATTTCCACTTCAACCGGAGGTAGTTCCCATAAATCAGAACTCTTCTTTACTGATTCAACTTCAACTTCCTCCTCTTCCATAACTTCTTTACGAGGCAAAAATTGCATTTTCTTTTCTTTTAAAACCAGAAAATCATAGATATGGTTGAGGTCACTTTCTACTACCTCAATAGTACGGGAACGGGGGCGGAATTTTAAAAGCTGGTTACGCATACTTAAATCCAGGAGTTTCCTCCTTAGACTTTTAAATTCTTTTTGAATAGCTGCAGTGTTTTTATTCCCCATCATAAGTTCCCTCATATTAATTTTTAAAAATTATTCAATTTTATTTAATTACCAGGCCCGGGCAAGGTACATTGTTTCTGATATTTACTTAAATAACTTATCTAATAAATATTTTGAGGATAGAAACTAAGATGTGTAGCTTCATACCCCGGGAGTAATGCATATATCTTAAATTTCATCATGCATCCGGGATAGAATAAGGGCCAGGGTAACAATATCCATCCGGTTGTGTTCAATGATAGGTACCAGAGGGCCGATATTACCCTCCTCCAGATAGGTTTTATAGTAACCGGGTATATGGCTTCCGGGTACATCATCCACTCGTTCTATATTAAACAAATGCCTTTCAATGGTGGTAAGCCTACAGTTTGGTAGATTAGATCCCCAAAAACGCCGGGAATAATGATATAAATCAAAGTGAGGTCGATTCAGGTCCTGTTCTATTTGAAAGTATTGGAATCGGTTTTTGATATAGGGTAAGTCAAAACTGGCACCATTAAAAGATACAAAAGCAGATTCTTCACATAAATGGGAAGTTATCCCGGATAATACGGCGGGTTCTTCTCCCAGATCACGGCAAAGGTACTGCCTGACCTCAATTTCATCCTTTTTTAAGGTGGCCTCCCCCATGAGTATAACTGGCTGGTGGTTTAATCCCATGGTTTCAATATCCATAAAAATAAAATGCTCCGGTTCTTTATATCCGGCGCACTCCAGCACCCGCTCATGGGAGGAAGGGTAGTTTTTTTTTACCAGTTCCATAATAGAGGAGCTATCCTCATCTTCCAGTTTACTGAGGAACATTTCAGCTTTTCCTGCAAAATTAGGGTGGTCCTGTAATTTTTCCATGTCGGTGAAGCCTTCTTTTTTTAAGCGAGATTCGGTGGCAGGACCAATACCCGGGAGGAGTTTAAGATCACTTTTCATTGATTCTTTAATTTCACCACACTTTTTTAGACAAAAATCAATTTTATCCCGGGATTTTATGAGGTAGGTAGCTCCATATGTGGTTTCTATTTCTTCTCCACAGAAAACTTCATCCAGGGTTTTATCCTGGTATTCCATTAAAAGACGGTGCTTTAAATTAGTAACCGGGTCTAATGATTCTCGTAGATGGTCTTCGTGGCTATTATTCTGGTGGAGTGGCATGTGAATCATTATTGAATAAATCTTATACTCAATATTAGAGTATCTTGCTTATTAATTATCTTTTAATCCTTAAAATAGTTTTAGAGAGCAGTTGAAATGTATTCATTAATAATAATAATTTTTGAAAGGTGGGATAATAGTAAAAGATAAATTCCCTGCTAAAAAAATGCAAAAAAATTGAATTTAAATTAAATCAGCTTACGCAAACTTAAAGAAGCCTGTTCATGTTCCGGGTTTAAAGTTAAAACCCGACTGAAGTACTGTATAGCTCCAGGGATATCCCCCTGGGATTGTAATATCACGCCTAAAAGATACCAGGCATTGTAAAACTGAGGATCCTTTTTTATAATATCCAGTAAATTTAGTTTAGCCTGCAGGTACTCCCTACTGTGGTACAGGGCAATGGATAAAAGGTAGGCTAACTCTACATTCGCTGGTTTTAGTTGCAGGGCTTGAGATAAATATTCCACTCCCTGGGAACTATCCCCTTTTAAGTCCAGAAGCTGGCCCTTTATTTTTAATAGTTCCCAACCAGCAGGCTGTATATCCAGGGCATTATCTATTAAGGATATTGCTTCCTCCAGTTTCTCTGATTCCATTAATTCCAGGGATCTGCTCTTAAGTTTATCCACACTATCAAATTCTATATAGGATTCTCTTCCTGCTGTGGCAGCCATAAATTTATCCTGGTTGGGTTTTTGATATTCACCAATCACCTCTTTTAATTGGCCGGATTCTGCTTCCTGCATCATTTTTTTAAGGATATAGCTGGTGGCTTCTTTGTGCAGGGGCCGATTTTCATTACCGCATTTAGGAGAATATATACAGGATGGACAACCTTCCTTACACTTACAGGTGCTAATAAGATCCCGGGTTGACTTTATAAGTTCTTCAAATACCTGGATGGCTTTTTCTGCTAATCCTATACCTCCTTTGTGAGCATCATATATGAAGATGGTGGGGGCCTGGGTGTCCGGGTGATAAGGAGTGGATAATCCTCCAATATCCATACGGTCACACATCACATGTAAGGGGAATAATGCAATAAGGGCATGTTCGGTGCCATGTAAGCCTCCGGCAAATATATCATCCCCGGTGAATTTCTCCTCCAGTACTTCTTTTAAGTGGGAGGGCAGGGTGAACCACATACCTTTGGTCTTGAATTTCAGGGGAGGTAAATCCAGAGGATAGGTGCCCAGTACCTTACGGTAGTTGAGTAATTTGTATTTATGGAAGTCTTCTCTGACTTCCAGCACCCCGAAGTGTACCTTTAATCCTCCTATCTGGCGGTTTTCTATTTTTTCCAGGACTTTTATATCCACTTCCTTGAGAACCTGGGTGTGGTAGTCCACACTGCGCCGGGCCACATTTATTATCCTCTTTTTATTATCAAAACTCTCCACCGTATAGGTCTCACCCTGGTTAATGAGCACCGCTCCTTCATGGGCTTCCCGGTAAGCCTGGGATCTTTCCATCCTCTCCATTAACCGCCCTGAGTGCATCACCTGGAATATATCAGAGGATATCTCATCCAGACCATGCTTAAAAGCAGGATTATCCCCGGCAATATACATCCAGTTATGGGGATTTTTTTTAATTAAACCATCCCTTTCTGCTTCCTCTAACAAAAACGGTTCCCCATAAAAGTATTCTTCTAATTCTTTTTTAGTAAGAGGTAGTTCATGGATAGCGCATAGTAGATGTCCCAGGATGATATGGGGATTATGTAAGTCTATTATGGCGTTTTCATGAGGTTTATCAAAGAAAAAGTGGGGATTGCTCATGAAATATTGATCCAGTGCATTTTGGAAGGCCAGGAGTACCACCAGTGAATCGTTTTTGCGTCTACCAGAGCGACCGGCCTGCTGCCAGGTGGAAATCATGGTCCCCGGGTATCCGGATATGATTACTGCATCCAGGGATCCAATATTTATGCCCAATTCCAGGGCATTGGTGGTGGTAACCCCTATTAATTCCTGGTTTCTTAATTTTTCTTCAATTAATCTCCGCTGGCTGGCCAGGTATCCTGCCCGGTAAGCAGTTATTTTTTCAGTTAATTTAGGTTTACGTAAGTCGATTTCCTTTTTAGACCACATGGCAATTAATTCCGCCATTTTACGGGATACTGTGAAGCATAGGGTCTGTAATTCATGTAAAATAAAGTATAAAAACAGATTCTGGGTTTCCTGGTGCACCGAAAGGTCCGACTTCTTCTTGTAAGGATTATACAGGATGAAGTGCTTTTCCCCCCGGGGGGAGGTATCTTCGGTGACCACCTGGAAGGGTTTTCCCACCAGTTTCTGGGAAAACTCCTGGTGGTTGGCCAGGGTGGCAGAAGATAGAATAAATTGCGGATCTGATCCATAATATTTGCAAATCCTCCGCAATCTCCTGATTAAAAAGGCTACATTGGAACCAAATACACCCCGGTACTGGTGTGCTTCATCAATAACCACGAATTTAAGGTTGCGGTAGAAGCGCTTCCACTGGTGGTGCCAGTATAATATCAGGTGCAGTTCATAAGGGTTGGTGAGCACCAAACGTGAATTACGCTTAATAGAGGGTCTATCACTTTTAGGGGTGTCACCATCATATATGGCTGGTTTTAAATCCAGACCAAGGTCTTTTTCCAGGTCTTTTAGTACTTCAAACTGGTCATTGGCCAGTGCTTTAGCAGGATAGATATAAAGGGCGGTGGATTTATCACTGGAACTTAGCTCTTCCATTATAGGTAAATTAAAGGCCAGAGTTTTACCAGAAGCGGTGGGGGTGGTGATAAGCACATTTTCTTTTTCCCGGACCAGTTTAAATGCCCGGGCCTGGTGCTGGTAGAGAGTTATCCCGTTCTTATCCAGATAATTCTGTATATTACTGGGGAGGTTTTCCACCACCTCATAGGTTCCTTCCCGGGAAGGTAAGGTTTCTATATATTCAATTTTATCCCGAAACCGAATGTCCCTTCCTATTTTATTTAAAATCTTCTTAACCATGATTTATCCTGTTAGCTAGTAATCTTATATTTATATTAATAAGTTACAGAACTTTATAAAGATTTGGAAGAGCAGGATAAATCAGGATATCATATTATTAAAAGAACCGGTAGTACCCAGATAGGGTTTAATAAATAATATTTTCCAGTATTAAAAAAGATTATAAATTACCTGCCTTATAACCGCATCAATGGTTTTAAGTAAAACCGGTCCATCCATCTGTACCTGGCGAATGATATAGCTTGGTCTTAAATAAAAACTAAAAAAAAGCTTTTTTTTACATTTTCTTTAAATCATCCCGGGTGAATTCCACAGTTTCCATAATTGGGAAAATCAGGGTGAATTTGGACCAGTCTTTCACTTTTATCAGGTTTTCTTCAAAGGCCTGCTGGTAAAAACGGGTCCCGGGATAGGAAGGTGGCCATAGAAAAAATAGCATAAGAAGGTTTTCAGTTTTTGGACAAAATTAATGGTATTTTTAATGCTACTACAGGTATTCCAGGCATACCCTGCCTACCGAGGCAATGGTGTGCATTTTCTCTTTACTTGATATTAGAAAGGCCTTTTTTATAGTTAATAGTAGATTAAAATAGATTAAAAAAGTTTTTTAATAGTAATCAGGGGGTGTTAAAAATAATAAAGGTAATAAAGGTAAATATGGATATATTAATACACTCAAATTATATTAAAACAGGTTATATATACTAATTGGTATTCATGATTAGTGAGGAATTATAATGAGTGAATGGATAGAAGTTAAAAAGGATGAAGAAGAAGTAAGGGAGAAACCCACTATTTGGGATCCACAGGCTGCAGGAGAATCCATTAACGGAATTTATATTGAAATGGAAGAGGATGTGGGCCAGTACAAGAGCAAGATGTACACCCTGAAAAATGAAAAGGGTGAAGTTAAAATCTGGGGCTCCACTGTACTGGATAATTTAATGGAGAAAGTACCTTTAGGGGTAGAAGTAAGAATTACCTTTGAAGGAAAACAACCCTCCAAGCAGGGTAAAAATCCCTGGAAGGATTATAAAGTGGAATATAGAAGTATCTAATAATTCCATTAAAAAATATACACTAAAAATGCTATTATACCATACCATACCTCCGATCCTGATGAATTAATGATAAATCCTTCAATGATGGATCCATTACCGGTGCTGGTGATATTAAAACTACCACTAACAATGGTATCAGGTCCGGTGGCAACTATATGGAGCATCTTATACACTATAACATGTTCTATATAGGTACCGGGTTCCACCTGGATGGTATCTCCGTCCAGGGTTAAAGGATCATCAATGGCCTCCTGAATGGTAAGGTAACTCTTTTGAGTTCGGGTATTGTACGGATCTGGAAGCGGTATTTCTGAGGTAGTGCTTAATTCATCTCCCAGTAATTCACCATTTTCCTGGGCTGATACGGCGCTAGATAGGCATACTGCCATTAATAAAACGGTTAAAATTATTATTAGCTGTTTTTTCACTTATTTCACCTCCCTTTACAATTTTCTAATAATAGTGATACCCCTGGAATAGGGGCCTGAAAAAGAATTTATTCTTCTTCATATATTAACCATCATAAGTTTATATTAAAAAAGAAGAAAAAGTATTATGTTAGTTAATTTTTAATTTTTTTGTTGTAACGTGCAGGGGTATTGGAAGAAATAATACTATATTAAATCCGCTAACTCCCTTATTTTAAGAAAAAAATTTTAATTATTTTAAGAAAAAATTCTAATAAAACTAGCCCTATCCCCGGGACAGGTCTTTTTTTTTAAAAAAATAGGGATAATTTAAAAAAATAGGGATGTAATTAAAAAAAAAGTGAGTAAATTATTCAGGCTTCACTGATTAATTTTACTCTACTTATAGCGGCGATATTGGTGTTAAGTGCCCTTAAATCTTCTTTATTTAAGTTCCGGATATCGTTGTGTCCACTTATCTGGGCTAACATTTTTATTTCTTCATTCATGGCATTGATGAAGTTACTCACCCTTTCTCCCTTGGTTTTTGGTTCCAGTCTTCTTCTCATCTTCAAATCCTGGGTGGCTATTCCTTCCCGGCAGTTTCCACTGGCACAGGATTCACAGCCACAACATCCCATGGCAATTAATGCCGCGGTGGCCACATATACGGTATCGGCCCCTAATGCCATGGCCTTGGCAGCAGTAGCACCGTCTTTTATACCACCGGCCATAATGAGATCCACTTCATCCTTAACTCCCATGTCATTTAAACTGTCCACCGCCTGAATCAGGGACCCCACAGTAGGTATACCCTGTTCTTCAATCACCACATGGGGAGCAGCACCGGTTCCACCTTCCATACCATCCACTGCCACTATATCTGCTCCAGCCTCTACCGCCAGACGTACATCATCATATACCCTTCCTGGTCCCAATTTGATAATGATAGGTACCTGGGAGTCGGTAACTTCCCGGAGTAATTCCACGTGTTTACCCAGGTCTCCTTTCTGGGTGGAGTCTAAAAATCGGCAGGGGCTTAAAGCATCAGTTCCCATAGGGAGTCCCCTTACACTGGCCACCTCCGGAGTTATTTTCTCCGCCAGAAGATGTCCACCCATACCTGGTTTGGCTCCCTGACCTACCTTGACTTCTATGGCTTCGGCACTACGCAGGTAAGTGGCTGATACTCCAAATCGTCCGGAGGAGTACTGTACCGTTAGTTTATCTGCTGCTTCTCTTTCTTCAGGAATCAGTCCTCCTTCTCCGGTGTTGGCAATGGTTCCAGATAGGCTGGCTCCAATGGCCAGGGCCACTTTACTCTCTTTACTAAGTGAACCATAGGACATAGCCCCGATCATTATGGGAGTGTCCAGAACCAGAGGATTTTTTGCATACCGGCTTCCCAGAATGACCTGACTGTTACACTCTTCCCGGTACTTATCCACCGGAGGAACAGCCAGTTGTCCTGGTACCATTACCAGTTCTGATAAGGTGGGTATTTCCCTTCTTACTCCGCAGGATCTGACCCGGTAGTTTCCCTGCAGGGCTTTTCTCTGGATTTCATCCATATCCAGATCAGTCCACATGGCCCGGGGATCAGCAGGTACCGCACTCACTGATATGGCATCATTGGGGCACATCTTAGCACATATCCGGCATCCCGCACAACTCTCCATCCTGGTGGGGAAGGGCTGGTCATTAATGACATCGTATACCTCATTGGGACAGTTGTTGTAACAGGAGTAGCATTTTTTACACTGCTCATCGTCCTTGTCATCACATTTATACCAGCAGCACCCTTCCCGGTCGAAACTTCTAAGGCACAGATCTTTATTTCTTGTAACTATAAATGGCATATTATTAACTTCCTTTTTATGCTTTTTCCTCTTTTAAGGCTTTGAATCCTATAGAGGCTACACTGTATTTGGTTCCGGCGGCTTTGACCACGGTTCCAATATCACTGGTGAGTCGGGGTTTAGGTTTCCATGCTTTTTCTTCATCTTCACTTACAATGAATACCTTATCCACAATTCCTTCTTTTAAAAGATAACTTAAAATAGCAGTTACTGCTCCACCGTCCTGGCCTTCAATGAAATTAGCATTAACTGCTTTAATATCCAGATAATCTCCTATGGGCTTATCATCCAGACTTCGAGGTAGCACGGCCTCAGTTACATAAGTTCGGGGGCAGGCGGTGTAACAGGCATGACATCCTTCTACACAGCTACCTTTGATGTATGGTTTACGGTCATGGATTTTGATGATATTGGTGGGACATACAAATTCACAGGCCCCGCAGAGCACACAGGCCCCTTCACATATAACATCACTTTCCAGGTTCTCAAACTGGCATTCCTGCACATAATTCTGGAATTCTTCCTCACTTATATCCCGGCGGTATACCACTGGCCGGGATATTGCTTCTCTTTTCTGGATATTAATCTGGTTAGTGGCTTTTTTACTTTTTGCTATTCTTTTAAGGAGGTTTAATCCTTTTTCTTCAATGTCCTGGGTTTCTATTTGTCCCTGTTTTTCCAGGGCTTCTATGATTTCCTGACCCTTAGAGGTGCGTATTATTACGGTGGACCAGCCCTTAGGAGAACCTATAGAACCGATGGATATGTCCGATATGTCGGCAGTGTAATCAGAACATATATCACAGTTTTTACGTATGAAACCTTCTGCTTTGGCCAGTGGGACTTCAAATGTAGTACCATCTTTTTTAAGGAATTTTAACTGGTTTTGTTCGATACTGCATTCTTTTACTTCGTTGATATCCACCTGGTTTTCTTCTAGAAACTTCCGCATGTACTTGTAGGAAAAGGTTTCCATGCAGAATAATCCTATCTTAATATCAATAGGGGAACCACCGGTGATGTCCGGGTACTTATTGACTTTAGTTGCAGCCAGAACCTGACAGGGAGTTCCAACCATGGCTATTTTTTCGTCTTTCATTGTATTATTCTCCTAGTGTCCATAGAAGGGTCTTTTACTTTGAATGTCTATCTTTTTAAAGGCATCCAGGTCAAATTCAAGGTGATGGGCATTTAATATTTCACTTATTTTGGCTTTATCTTCCTCATCCATGTCCATGAATACGGCGTTCCGGCCCAGGCTTTCCACTTCACCGGTGATGTAGATATTACCTCCCAGCATCCAGTTTCCGGTTTCGGTAGAGGCATTGCCCAGGATGATGATATCTCCCTGGAGCATGAACATACCGGCCTGGGATCCAATATCTCCCTGGACAATGATTACACCACCCTTATTTAGTTCAGCCAAAGAATTACCAGCATCACCTTTAATAAGCAGGTGCCCTCCGTACATACCATATCCCGCACCGTCACTGGCTGATCCTTCCAGTATAATCTCCCCGGCAGTCATGTTGTTACCCAGAAAGCGGGCGGTATTTCCCTCAATTTCTATACGGGAGCCTTCGTTTAAGGCCCCTATAAAGTCCCCGAATTCGCCTTTTAACTGGAATTCAATACCTGAAGGGTTTCCCACGGCAATAGAATCCAGTTTTTCACTGTTTTCTATAATTATCCTGTTTTTTTGCTCCTGGAGAGCTGTTTTTATTTGTTGATTTATTTGATGGGTTGTGAGATTTTCATCACTTATTTTTAGTTCTGGACTCATGTAGTGATTCCTCCCATATAAGTAGGTTTAATTAATTAAAAGCCTGTTAATAATAGTCTTTTTAAACCAAGCTTGTTATTCAAGATAGTAATATGTAATCCCTTAAAATATACCAGATATTAATTTTTTGAAATGATTATTGATAATCAGGATTAATAACACCCGGTTGGCCTACACCGGCAAGTGGTTACCGTCATATCTTGAACTATGGATTAATCTTTTCGTGAATTTATTGTTTGATGTATATATATTTATTGAAAGTTCTAACAATAAAGATAATATTAGGAGGAATTTTTTATAAATTGTTTAATTTATAAATATAATAAGGTCATATTGTTTAGTAATAATTGTTTTTTATGGATATTTGTTCTACTATTTGGAAAATTATTCAAAATAGTATTAAATAAAAAGATAATAATTATCCAACTGTTTAATTAAAATAATAAATAATGATAGAATGAATAATACTAAAAACCTGAAAGTGCCAGTGGGAATATCCTGCTAACATGCTCCTTATTTATTTAAAAATAAGTAGTAAAAATGTATATCATCATTTTAACATATTATAGTAACCGTGGGGACCACGGGGCTTGCCTTTAGTAAAATCAACACGTTAGTTGGTGGATTAGGAATCTATGACCTCTATAGGTCACAGTAGTTCAAACTGTGGAATCAAAAAAATCAAGATTAGAAGACCCGATCTATTCTGTGAAAAAAATATTTAAGAATCACCAGGCATTATTCAGCTAAATTTCACCAAAAATCCGTTATTTTTAAGGTTTGGTTCCATCTGTGTATCAAACTATAAAGAGGTGAATAAGATATGCGAAAGATAGCTACCATTTTTATGTTAATGGTTACACTATCGGTAGTCTTTGCCGGGGCAGTTTCAGCCCAGGATGTCAATGTAGTGGTTATAGATGAAAATGATGAACTGGTGGAAGAAGCATGTGTAGGTGAAGAAGTAACAGTTGCGGTACTGGCCGAAAATACAGGTGATGAACCCATCGACAATGCTCTGGTTACCCTGCAGGAAGATCCAGAAAATTCACTCAGGTGGTGGTCCGAGGATTATATAGATGTCCTGGATGCTGTGGCTTTCTTCAATGGGGTAAGATATGAAAACACTGCCGCCAATCCCTTCTACTCCTATGACCTGGATTTAGATGCTTATGTATTCTGGATTGGATGGAATGGTCCCATGTTCCCCGGGGATGTTGCCGAGTTATATGTACCCGCCTGGGTAATGAGTACCGGTGAGATAACTGTAAATGCAATTCTATGGGATTGGGCAGGATATCCACTTGAACCAGACGAATCAGGACCAGTATTCCTTGCTGAAGACAGTTACACCTTCATGGGAATAGCTTGCCCGGTTCCAGCTGATGCTGCCACGGTACCCATGCAGGAAACTGGTACTCCCTTAGCCTTAGCCGCTCTGGGATTACTGAGTATAATCGGTGGAACCATATACGGTAAATTCAGATAAAAAACCTATTTTTTTTATTTTTTTTTAAAAATTTCGTATTCAAATTAACTGGTAAAAACATTTTTTTTATATTTTATCTTTACTATTCAACTTATTTTTAAGTAAAATTATGATTACATAACTCTTTTTTAAACCATAAACCAATATTTAAACTTAAAAAGAATTTACCAGTTTAATCAGTAATTTATAGGATAAATTTGGATAAGCTGCCTGGTTAACCGTTCCAGTAAAATATAAATCTTTAACCGGACAGTAATAGCTAAAGGCCCCGGATAAACCGGAGTGGCCCCAGAACTCAGGAACAGCTTTTAAGGGAGAAAAAATTCGAGGTAATTTAAAGCGCATAAGTCCCACCCCGTATTGCAAGGGGAAAAATATCTTATTCCATTTTTTTAAATCCTCCAGATAATCTACTGGAAAAAAAGTACCATTAAAAAAGGCTTTTAAAAAAATCATTGATTCTGAGGCAGTGGATACAATACCCCCATCACCCCTGAAGGAGGTCATGGCCCGGGGTATATGTAATTTTCCCTGTTTATAATATATCTCCGGGGGATTAGTATCCTGGATATCCTGATAGAGGTAGGTATTTTTCAGTTTAAGGGGGTGGAAAATATATTCCTGAAGGGCCCGGGCTATCTTTTCTCCCGTTATAGTCTCTATAACCTGATCCAGTAACTGAAAATTGGTATCTGAATAATGGGCCTTACCGGGAGTTCCTGGTTTAAAAAAAGGTTTCATAGTTCTAACCCTATCTATAACATCCTCAAAGCCCCAGTACTCATCCTCACCCTTCAAGAGTGTATTAATGAGTTTATCTCCTTTTGCTGGTTTATCTTCAAAGTAGTCCGGCACACCAGAAGTATGGGCTAAGAGTTGTTTTATAGTGATGCTATCACTGTAGTCTACCCCTTTAAATACATGGATGCCTGCTATTAAGTCAGAGGATAGGTAATCTGCCAGGGTATCTTCTAAATCCAGTTTACCCTCCTGCCTTAACTGCAAAATCAGAGCGGTGATGTACAATTTACTGGTACTGGCTATAAAATAAAAAGAGCCTGTATCCAGATTCCCGGCAGATCCCTGCCAGGAGAATGAACCATCCCCTGATTCTATCTTTACCACCAGGCCCGGTATCTTTTGAGGGTGGAGAGATTTATCCAGAATATTTTGTAGCTGGGAGGTGAGTTGATAAGACATATTGTTACCTGAATTTAAATTATCGCGTATTATAAACTGTGCTTAACCTTAATTCCTTTTATTTATTTTAATTATGGATTTTTTACTTAAACTAATTTACGAAAATCAGGGAAAGTACCGGATTTGCCTGAATAGGAATATATGGTTGTTTAATCCCGTCTATAATCAGTACTTCGTAAAGTGTTTTTGTAATTATGGTTTTTAAATGTTTTTGGGATTCATTTATAATCAGGTAAAAATATGTCTTATCAACTCACCTCCCAGCTACAAAATATTCTGGATAAATCTCTCCACCCTCAAAAGATAT
>JAHRFX010000066.1 GCA_019084405.1 Methanobacterium sp. | reverse complement strand
TAATTGTTATGGTCCTCATGAAGCTTATTCACCGTATAAAGGTTTTATTCCGATTTTTATTTATCGGGCCTTGATGGGTTTACCTTATGATGTTTATATGGGTCATAAGAGGATTATTGATTATGTAGGTGATACGGCCCGTACTTTTGCTAATATTGTGGATAATTTTATTCCGGGTGAGGCTTATAATGTGGGTAGTAAAACTGAATGGGAGCACGATATAAAAGATTATTCAGATATGGTATTAGAGGCGGTGGGAGTAGATGATAAGCTGGTTACTTATCATGAGGGAGAGGATTTCACCACTAAAGTTAAGACCATGGACTTTTCCCGGGCCATTAAGGATTTAAAACATGACCCTCAGGTTCCACCACAGGAAGGAATACAAAAAACCGTAGACTGGATGAAATGGTACTACCGCATTGATTAAACTTAAATCCAATACCCTTTTTTTTACTTATACGGGATTTTTCCCATATCTTTTAAGCAATAAAAAGGGTCTTAACAAATGATAAAATCTAAAAAAATATTTAGGTAGAGGTATATCTGTAAAATCATAGTACCCTGGTTTAATAAGTCCGTTTATCGAGTCTTTTATTCCATACATAATCTTATCTCTTTTTTGCAGATTAGAATACATTTTTCCAAATATATTCAAATCTTTGGACTGGAAAATTCTATTTTTAATTTTATTAGAAATATTTTCAACTGCTTTATCTGAATTTATCTGATTAATAATATCTACGGGGAGTTCCAATTCCCATAAATCCCGTGCTATATAAAGATTTATAAGAAGTATTCTTTTAACCCCTAACTTTTCAGATTTTTTTATAGTTTCTGCCCAATTTATATCGTGCTTTAATATGTATTCAGTAATATCCATTATCCAGGAAATCCCACTCCAATCATGCTTCCCGGCATGGATAGCCAGTATTAAAAGTTCATTTTCTGGTGAAAAGGTATTGACCATAAAACCATTACAGTTATTTTTAGCAGCTTCTGCGGTTAAAAAACTAGAATCAACCGGGAATGTAAAAAAATCCCCTGCAAACCTCCATTTAATTTCAATAAAGACTCCATTTTTTTTATTTATAAACTGATGCTCTGTTACAAACCTCAAATAATATGAATCATCAATATTTACGGTATGATATAATTCATAATCTGTCTGGCGCATAACTCTCAAAACTCTTAGGGCATCTTTTTCATCTATAAGAATATCAACATCCCCAAACTGCCTGTACCCCACATTCCCATAAGCACTATAAGCCAAAACCGGCCCCTTATAACTAACCGCCTTTATACCATTATCCTCCAACAACTGCATCACTTTAATAAGTTCACCAGTGAGCATCAGGTTCCGCCGGGCATTATGATGGAAATTAGTTTTAAGATCCTTTAAAACATCAACTGGAACCTTAAAAGGAGAAACAGCATTTAAATTAATATATAAAAGAGGCATCAACCGGTGCCGATTAGCCATATCTAATATATGCTCCCAGTCTAAATCATTATCTAAAATAAAATCAATTTCTCTTTGGGCCTGGTTATCCAGATTACTACAGGCACATCTTAAAAGTAAAACATCTTCTAAACTTAAATTTAGATCCTGGCCCTTTTTTATATTCAAGTTACTCATCTTCCTTAAATCTAAATAATTATATATGTATTGAAATAGGGAAGGGTAGTGTATATAAACTTTTAATTATAATTAACCAATAATCTACTTGGGGAAGATTAAATGTCTAAAAAATTAATCATATTACTACTTATATTATCGGTGGTGGCCATATCAGGCTGTACCATGGATACTGAGGCGGAAAAAACCTTTGGGGAAAAGGATCCCGCCACTACAGGAGATTTATATTTAATCAATGCCACTGGAGACCACTATGACCGTAATGATACCATGTACTATTTTGTGTGGGGTTATGTGGGTAACCGGGCCCCGGTACCTGCAGCAAATGTAGAGATAACTGCCCAGTATTTTAGTGAAAACGGCACCCTTATTGGTACCAATACCACCACTCCCTACCGGCCCAGTACCATACCTGAACAGGGCGAATCCTACTTCTATGCCGGTTTTAGAGATCCGGATCAAAAAATAGCCAGCTATAAAATCAATCTAAGTATCAAATAATCCCCTCAAAGGAGTTAAGTATTAACTAAAACCCTGACTATTACTTAGACTTCTAAACTTACCCTTTTTATTTACCAACTTATCCCAGGTCCCTTCTTCTACTATTTGGCCACCTTCCAGGACATAAATATAATCTGCATTTTTTATGGTGGATAAGCGGTGGGCAATAAGTAGTACGGTGATATCTCCCTCTAATTTTTCCAGGGATTCTAATATCTTTTTCTCATTTTCACTATCCAGGCTGCTGGTGGCCTCATCTAATATTAATAGAGCGGGTTTTCTAATTAAAGCCCGGGATAAGGCCAGTTTCTGCTTTTGCCCCCCGGATAAGCGCACCCCACGGTCACCAATAACGGTATCCAACCCTTCAGGTAAATCATAAACAAAAGTAGCTGCTGCTAATTCCAGAACCTCTTTTATATCATCTAAAGTTGCATCTTTTTTAGCCAGGAGTAGATTATTCCTGATGGTGTCATTAAATAAGAAGGTGTCTTGGGCCACGTACCCTATCTTTTTTTTCCAGGCGTAACTATCACCTAAAACCACTCCATCCACGGTAACTTCTCCTTTATCCGGGGTGATTAACCCCATCACCAGATCAGCAGTGGTGCTTTTACCTGCCCCGGATAAACCCACCAGTGCGGTTACCTCTCCCTTTTTTATCTTTAAATTCAAATCATTCAAACCAAAAGAATCATCATAGGAAAAGGAAACATTTGAAAAATTCATCTTACTATCAAATACCAGGACTTCATCACTTTTCGGGGCTTCAGCTTCTTTAAGGCATTCTTTTTTTAGTTTCATAACATTACAAAATGCTGGTAACATGTTTAAAAAGTACTGGTAGCTGCGTTGGGCTTGTGAAAACCGGGGTATGATACGTACAAATAAAAATAAGAGTACCAGTAATTCGGCGGTGGGTGTTTGTAAAACTTCCACCACCACGTATACCACCATAGACAGTATCACCACTGAACCCACTTCAAATAGGAACCTTACATCGGCGTATCCTTTTATGGTTTCTATGAATTTAGCGGCCACCCCATCACTTACCTGGGAGTATTCTTCCACATTTTCTTTTTCCAGGGCAAAGCTTTTCACGGTTTTCATGCCTTCCAGGTGCTGGCTGGTTACTGTATATAACTTCCGGGTGCTTTTGGTTAGATCCTGGCCCTGCACATGCGAATCTTTGGTCCTTTTTTTAAGAAGAAGTAGTAAGATAACCCCTACTACAAAAAGTAACCCTGCTACCGGACCAGATAACTGCAAAGCAAAGACGATATAGACTATTAAAACAAATACACTGACTAAAAAGGTAAGAAACTGCCCGGTCCCGGTGATTATCCGGTCTATTTCACTACTAAGGGCATGTAAGTATCCTGATGCCGGATTTCGGGAAAAAAATAGCCACCGGGAATTGGTCAGGTTTTCAAATAATTCATTTCGTAGATGTGCCCCATAGTTATACTGGATCTGGGAACTGGTAATACTCTGCCACCGGCTAAGGAAACTATTGGCACTGATTATCCCTACATAGATGAGTAACACCACCCCCAGGGTGGGGGTGATATTCATAAATTCAAATACACCACTCAACCCTGCGGCAATTTGATCCAGACTAACTCCTTCTACCGGTACTCCCACCAGATCCAGTAAAGGAATTAATAATAATAGTCCTATACCTTCGGTGAAACTGATAAGTACCATTAAAATCAGGGTTAAACTAAATCCTTTAGGATTGAAGTTAAAGAGATTCATTAAATAGGTCCATAGGTAGCTGCCTTTAATCATTTAAAACCCACATCCTCTCATTACCACCTGCACCATGTTATCCAGTTTATCCAGGCCCTGCTCTATACACAGCTTTTTGAGGGATATCTTTTTTACCAGCTTACTATAATCATTTAAACTTTTCTTTTGATAATAGGGTGAGAATATATTAGCACAGTAAGAGTTACGGATAAGTTCAATTAATCCTTCCTGGGGACTGATATCCTCTACATGGGTACTCTTACTCCTTTCTATAACATAGATGTGCTTTAAGGGGATTGACTTCTCATGGAAGTTTTCCACCACGCACGACATTTTTGTTGATTGAGAGTGTATGGGAAAGCAATCAAGTTTTTCCCCCCATAGTTTCCGGGCCTCGGGCCAGAGTTTTATCCGGGGTATCCCTGGATAAACCAGGGGAATATTATTTATAAATTCCAGGCTGCTTACATCATCCGCCACCAGGGGGTGGCCATTTTTTAAAAAGGAAACCGTGGTGGTTGATTTACCCGCACCGTTATGGCCCACAAAGCCCACCCCTGCCTCATTTACCTTAATGGTACTGGAGTGTAGCACCATCCGTCCCTTTAAATGTAAATTTATCCCTACAGCAGGACCTAAAATGAGTGACCTTAAGAAGTTATCTTCAATACCGGTATCTGGATTAATTATAATCTCATCAGATCTTATCTGGCAGATATCAATGTTATTCCAGTTTAAGAAAACCCCGTCTTTGGTTAAAATATACTGGCTGGCTATCCGGAATATGCCTTTATCCTGGATTTCTGTATCAGAGTAACTAAATGAACCATATTTTATGGTTAAATCCTTTTTTCCCTTACTTTTTTTTAGTTCCGGGAACTCTATACTTGAGTGGATGGTTAGATTATGGGCACTATAAGTTGACATTTTTTTCTTAAATTTTAATATGTTAAACCGATTTGTTATTCAGGCCTAATATTATATAGCGGGGATATTTTATGGCTATTTTGCTTGCTCAATTAGAATATAATAATATTAATGGTAATTGATAGGTTGAGTATCTATTCCTAATTTTATAAACTTGTATTTTGTTTATAAAACTGTCCTATACCATCTTATTTTTATGTTACAATAATCACAAAAACTTAGTTGTGCACAAAACATTTCAGGATAGGAGAAGGCCCACATATATAAACACTAAAAAAGATTTTCTTTAGTAATCAAAACCACCAAAAACTATTATTTTTCTTAATACTAATTATTATCCATTGATTATAATTTTTAAACTATTATTATCCTTTTTGAAAGTGTAATTTTTATTATTTTTCCACCTAATCCTTAGTTTTATGCATATTCTTCTTAAAAATCAGAATCTTTATATGTCTCTTTTTACGAAATTATCCTATTATAATATTAATCTGTGAAATTTGTCACAAAAAAATAGAATCCGTCTATAATTTTGTGATGTTTCTCACATTATAATTTTAATTTGTTAGGAGTTATTTAAAAAAGGTGAAAAGGGATGAATAAAAACAAGATTATAATTCTCTCTATGTTGCTTATGGGCCTGGCCCTCTTTATTAACCTGGATGAAGCTGCTGCAGATTCTTCAGTCATCTATGTTAATGCAACAGGAGGAAATGATAACTGGAACGGCCAAAGCCAGTTCTGGGTAAATGGTACTACAGGACCAAAGAAAACCATAAATAGCGGAACCACAGCTGTAACTGCTAATGGTACTGTGAATATTGCCGATGGAACTTATTCTGGTACCGGTAACCGGGATATAACCCTGAATAAGAATATGACCATTCAGGGTCAAAGCCAAAACAATACCATTATTGATGGATCTGGCTCACGCCAGATATTTGTGATAAATAATGGGGTTAATGTGACCATGCTTAACCTCACCATTCAGAATGCCAGGCCATCTAATACTAATGGAGGAGCGATCCAGAATAATGGGGGAACGCTGACGGTTAAAAATACTCGTTTTATAGCTAACAGTGCAACCCGGACATCTGGTTCTAATATTTATGGGGGAGCTATATACAGTACTGGAAATCTTAATGTTCAAAATAGTCTTTTTATAAATAATACGGCATTATCTGGACGTTATAATGATGCCCAGGGTGGAGCTATTTACAGTTCAGGACATTTAACTATCACCGACAGTACATTCTCCAATAACACTGCTACTAGTTCTGTTGGAACCCAAAATGATGATGGGGGGGCAATAGCTGCCTTTAATACTCTTAAGATAACCCGATCAACTTTTACCAATAACCGAGCAGGAAATGTGTATGGTGGTGGAGCCATCCTCATTGGAGATAACACCATCAATGTGGCTGATGTGGAAATTACCGAATCAACTTTCACCAACAATACTGCCGGTTATGGAGGAGCAATATGGTTGAATGCTGGAACATCCAGTAAACCAGCCCTAATCAGTAAATCCACCTTTATGGGAAATAGTGCAACTGGTGGAGGAGCTATCCGTAACTGGGGATTCTTGAATGTAACTGGATCTAATTTTATTAATAACAGTGCCACCCAGGGTGGAGCAATATTTAACTACCTGCGAACAGCTAACATCCACTTCAACCGGATACTGGGAAATACTGGTAACATGGAGATATTTTACAACTCCGGAACCGTAAATGCCAACAACAACTGGTGGGGATCCAACACCAGTCCCGCTAGTAAAGTATCCACTCAGGTTAATGTTTCCAACTGGCTGGTTTTAAATATAAATGCGATCCCAAACTCCATCCTGACTGGAAATAATTCCATTATAACCGTGGACTTAACCCGTAACCAGAACGGGGTTTACTTTAACCCGGTTAATGGCCATGTACCTGATGGGATACCAGTAACTTTCACCGGGACTCTGGGATCCATTAGTGCTAACGGGGCAATGGTAAATGGTAGTGTAAGTCAGACTTTCACCGCTGGCTACACTCCTGGTGTTGCACTAGTAACAGCAGCCACAGACGGAGTAAGTGTAAATACCACCTTGAATATCAACCCGGTAGCCAGCATTCAAATCACCCAGACGGTTAACACTCCGGTTAATGTGGGAGATCAGGTAAACTTCGTGGTTACGGCTAAAAACAACGGACCTAATACTGCCACCAATATAGTTATACGGGACCTGGTGCCAGTTAATTTAAGTAACGCAGTAATCACCCCCTCAGTGGGAACTTATAATCCCAGCACTGGATTATGGACTATCCCTACCTTACTAAATGGTTCCAGTGCCACTTTAACTATCAGTGGAGTTTCCAGCATCCCTATGGCTGGTAAAACCATTAATAACACTGCTACTCAGATAAGTCAAAATGAATACACTCCTGAACTGGCAAGTAGTACTGCGGGGGTTTATACTAAAATGGCTGATATTCAGATGAGCCAGACAGGTAACACTCCGGTTAATGTAGGGGATGCGGTAAACTACATCGTTACTATTTTGAATGTAGGGCCAGATCATGCCACCAATTTCATCATAGAAAATAAGATTCCTGCTGGATTATTGAATGTGGTGGTTACACCTTCTACCGGCAGCTACCTCAATGGTAACTGGACGGTTCCTTTCCTGGCTAATGGGGATTTTGCTACTTTAACCATAACTGGAATTTCCAGTGCAGATATGGCTGGTAAAAATACCACCAACACCGCCACCAAGATATTTGAAACTGAATATGATCCTACCACCATTGGAGAATCTGTAACTTTTGATGTGTATACCAAAGCGGCTAATATGGTTTTAAGCCAAACCGGGAACTATGTTAAAGATGTGGTAACCTTCCTGGTTACGGCTACTAATAATGGACCAGATGCAGCCACCAATATAAATATTGAGAACCTGATTCCTGCCGGGTTAACCAATGTACTGGTTACTCCTAATTTAGGGACTTATGATATTTCAACCGGGATATGGAATATTCCTGTTCTATCTAATGGGGCAGTTGCTGTATTGAATATTACGGGAAATGCTGTTCCATTATTTACCATTGAAAATCAAGTTACTATATTATCTCAGGATGAATACAGCTTCTTAGATAAAGAAGACTCATATGGGATATATGTTCCTCAACTTGATTTGCGTGTGCGTAATTATGAGTGGTTCTTTGGTAGGAGTGATACGTATAATTTTAATGAGGCTCCGGGTTATGTTTCGTATGTGCGTAATTATGGGCCGGATGATGCTACTAATATTGTGGTTAGGTATGATATTGGTGTTGGTTTGGTTT
>JAHRFX010000045.1 GCA_019084405.1 Methanobacterium sp. | reverse complement strand
TTGCAAGTTTGCAAATCCCTCAAAACCATAGGTTTTGGGGCACAAAAATCGAAGATTTTTGTAAGCTTTGATTTGCAATTTTCCCAAAAATACAAGTTTTATACAAGAATTAACCAAATATCGGCTATTAAACATATTTTATAACCGTGACCCGGAGATAGAATACCTCAAACAGAAATTAACCGAAGATAGAAAAATTCAAAGAAAGAAAACACCGAAGAAGAGTACAAAGAATGGTTGAAAAAGGAGATGAAAGGCTTTAAAAAATTCGTTCATGATAGAAAGAAAGAACGCCGGCGCAAAGATGAAACACTACCACAAAGACCTTACTTCGAAGCAGTAGAAACATTCACAAAGTTAATGGACGAAATAGACACATTTGACAAACCAATACAAAAAAGACTTCGTAAAATTGAGAAACACTGGATAAAATTCACTATCTTCTATTTCGTGGAAGGCGCACCCGCCACCAACAACCTCCTGGAAAATTACTACTCTACCAGCCTTAAAACACACAGAAAAAAACAACTAAGAACCGACAAAGGAATAACAAACCACATGAAACTTTCAGCCATGAAAAGAGCCGGACAACTCATCAACAATGGAAAAACACTCCTAGAAACATTCCTAATGTTCACGCCCTTCCTAGATTTAGGCTAAAAACTCATCCACAAAACCATAAAGTAGGAAGAAAAAAACATAGTAGCGTTAGCTATTATCTTTTTATTCCAAAATGGGCTATTTTCAAGGTTTTAGCAGTATTTTGAATGGGGTTACTGAGGAATTGGGATGAAAAGTCCATATTCCATCGGCTTAAGATGGTTTACCAGATGCAGATGAGATGAAAATTTTAGGCAGGTGAACAAAAAGTTTAAATATCACTAGATTATTAGATAGTGCCGATTTAATTATTTAATAAATGAAGACTATTATTTATATTTATACTAATTATAAGAATCATCCATCAGGGGAAAAATTTTTGAGTGAATACAAATCTTTTATGCAAAGAATGGGCTTATTGGGATTGGTTAATGTATTAACTGCCATGAGTACCATTATACTGATTCCCATATTATCTAACAACCTCAGCATAACTGATTTCGGTATGTGGAACATATTCCAGGTTACCATAAGACTTTTTGGTGCAGTGGCTACTCTGGGACTACCCAATGCAGTCATACGTTTTCTACCCTCTATTAAAGAAAAAAATAAGATCCAGGAAGGTTATTATTCCATTATTCTTTTTGCCAGTACTTTCATCTTAGTCCTATCCTTTTTAATTTTCCTTCTCTCAGATATTATTGCCGGAGCATTATTTGATGGTAATGTTTTCCTGGTCCAGGTCTTATCCCTGGTGGTTTACCTGGGGGCCATAAACACCATTATTGTAAACTACTTCCGGGCCTTTAAGAAAATAAAAATATATTCCCTCTTCCTATTTTTGCAGGTCTACTTAAGCCTGCTACTGGTTTCATATGCAGTTATAGTAAAGCAGGGTATCAATGGAGCTATCCTGGCCTATCTAATTGGCCAGGTGGTGATTTTTATAATCATGAACCTTTTAATTATCCGGGAAATAGGGATTTATCGGCCTTGTTTTACCCGGATAAGGGAGTATCTGGATTTTTCATTACCCATGGTACCCAGTGCCATCTCCTACTGGATAGTGGAATCCAGTGATAAATACCTCATTGGCCTATTACTGGGGACCTCCTTTGTAGGTTTCTACTCCCCGGCCTACAGTATAGGCAGTCTAATCGCCTTGATAATGATGCCCTTTCCTTCTATTCTGCTCCCCACCATCTCCCAGCACTTTGATAATGGTAAAGTGGACCAAACCACTGACTACTTTACTTACTCGGTGAAGTTGTTTTTATTTTTAAGCATCCCGGCAGTTTTTGGTATTAGTGTACTGGCCTACCCCCTCCTGGTTTTACTATCCAATACTCTAATCGCAGCCAACTCCTATTACCTCATACCCCTCCTTGTTTTAGGATCATTTTTCTACAGCATATTCACCATTTATTCTCTGGTATTTGCTCTGGTTAAAAAAACCAGGATTATAGCCAGCATATGGTTTATCGCCGCCCTGGTGAATATTTTAGGGAATCTGTTTTTAATACCGGTACTGGGTTTAACTGCTGCGGCTTTAACCACCCTTACCAGTTATTTCATTGCTGCTGCGGTAATATTCTACTACTCCCGCCGGTTTTTAAAAGTACACCTGGACCTTAAATTTTTAAGTAAGAGCTTGTTGTCTTCAGCTATCATGGCGGTGATTATCTACCTGGTTTCCCATCTCTCAGGACAACCAGGACCAATAGCACTGGTATTTCTGGTAATAGTAGGTGCTGTAATTTACCTGATTTTAATGCTGGTTACCCGGGCCCTGAATGAGGAGGAAAATCGTTTTATAAAGCGCCTGTGGAAACGCCAGGTAAAATAAATAATTAAAATTATTTCTTATTGATAAGGGACAGGTATAGTTTTTGGTATTTCTGGACCATTTTATCCCGGGTATATTTAGCTAAAAATAATTCCTGGCCAACAAGGCCCATTTTTTCCCTCTTTTCAGGGTGTTGATACATATAAGTCAGGGCTTCTTTTATCCCGTCTGGAGAACAGGTATCCACCAGCAAACCGGTTTTCCCTGGATTTATAAGTTCCTCCAGAGCCCCAATCCTGGTTCCGATTACTGGTTTACTCGAGGCATAGGCCTCCAGAACAGTTAAATTAAAACCTTCACTAAGGGAAGGAACTACCAGGACCTGTGAAAGATTAATAAGATCCCATTTACCAGTTTCAGGTGTTATAAAACCCGTAAAAGAAACCTTATCTTCCAGGGATAAATCATGAACCATTTTTTTTAGTTCTATCTCCTTATCTCCACTACCTGCAAAAACTAACTTTGCATTATCCAGTTTTGCCTGATGAAAACCATAAAGTAAATCCTGGGGCCTTTTTAAATCAATGAGCCGTCCCAGATAAAGGACCACAAAGTCATCTCTTTTAATATTTAACTCATTTTCCAGTCTCCTCCTACGTTCTGAATCCAGACTGACCGAATCCGGGTCCACCCCATTGGGTATTATTTCTATCCGGGAGTCCCGGGAACCAGCGCTTCGGGCAAAGGGATACATGGCCTTACTTATAAGCACATGACGATCCACCAGGGGCAGAGTTTTTTTCAAGATCCAATTGGCCAGGGGACTGCTCCGGGTACCATAATCTTTCTGCGGGGAAAACTGAATATCCCCTCCATGGGAGGTGGCCACCAGAGGAATTTTCAACAATTTACAGCTGCACCAGGTTATCATCACCCCGGGGAAAACAGGATGCACATTTACCATATCCGGCCTCTCCTGCCATGCATAAAAAAAGAAAAAAATACTATTATACAGTAGAGATAATAAAAAACCAATATATCTAATTTTTATTTCCTTTAATACAGGATAAACCTCCACCTCTTGGGGTAAGGGCCGATCAGAACTGATACTGGTAAAAACTACCTGCACCTTATGGTGGCAGGATAAGCCCCGGGATAAATCATATACCACATTTTCAAAACCACCTATCCGGGGAAACATCTTGGGCATTAAAAGACAGATTTTAAGTTCATCCTTCATTTTTTTTAATTCTCCCTAAAAAAACACCCTTTTAGTAAAATTTTTCTTAAAAACACTACACATCTTTCTCATAGAACCGGAAGAGTAAATCATCCCAGTTTACCACGATTTTATTATAATCAAAACCAGCCACGGTATGGTAACCATTTTCCACGATTTTGTCCAGATTTCCATAGTCTAAAAACTCTTCCACAAAGCCGGCTATGGTGGAAGGATGATTGTTTTTTAATATAAACCCATTTTCATGGTCTTCTATGATTTCTCCTATGGCCCCGGCAGTGGTGGCTGCTACCGGAGTACCGCAGGCCAGGGCCTCCAGGATAATATTGGGAAACCCTTCAGTGTAGGAGGGAACCACCAATAGCTTCATTTTATTTAGATAATCAGGTAGATCATGGTGATTTATCCATCCAGTTAACTCCACCTGATTATTTAAACCATTAACCTGTAAATATTCCTCTATTTCTTTTTTTAATGGTCCTTCTCCACAGATTAAAAACTTCACCTTTTTATCCATTAAGGGTAGGGCTTTAATTAAATTCATCACTCCCTTTTCCCGGGATAAACGCCCTACATAACCTAAGTATTCTCTTTTAGAGAGTTCATTTTCAGGTTTAAAGTTTTCAGTATCAATAAAATGCCGGGGCTGGATTAATATTTTATCTTCATATTTTTCCAATCCCCACTCGGTTATAAGGCTTTTAAAGTAGAGTATTATGGCACTGCTTAAACTGCAATTGAGATGGGATACCCTTCGGGCCATCCCGGCAAATTTATCCTGGCGGTGCACCAGGGTCTGGATAGAAGAACCAGCAAAAAGCAATATAACTTTTTTACCGGTTAATCGGGCCATGAGCATGGGCAACAGGAGGGTGTCTCCTCCAATAAAAAATATCCAGAAATCCACTTTTCTCAATCGTAAAACATATAAAGCCATACTCAGTTGCAAATAAAAATAATTCCACACTCTTTTCAGGACAAAAGAAGAACTATGGTGGTGAGTGCAGTATAATCCTAATCTATCATCTTCCTGGAATTTGTGACAGGACTCATTACCAGAAACCAGATGCAGCTCCCCCACCACTTCCAGGAGTATCTCCACCATATTGGATAAAGGAGTAATACCTGTTTTGGTAGAGGGAAATGATAAAAGACCCAGGGAAATATTTTTACTTTTTTTCATGGCTGGCACCCTGATTTAATGGAGAATTATCAGATTAAGATGGATTTAAAAAATCTTTTAATAAAATCTATTTTTTTTTAGAATAATTATATAACCAATGTACTTAGATATCCTTTTAACTATAATATACTAAACCATGTCCCTGGAATCATTGCCTTCAATAATTCCTGAAACCCTGTGCATGAGCCACTTATCTTAATTACAATTATTTACATCTCAAACTAAGGTTTTACCTATGAATTTCTTTAATAATATTTACTCCTATCTAAAAAATAATCCGGCCTTAATCATTATTATCATATTTGCCCTGGCCCTATCTGGTTATCTGGTACGATTACAACTCCGATTAGGGGTGGCTTACTGGGATATATTCCTGTACCTGAATAATGCATTAATGTATGCTGGTTTAGGGGAAGGTTCCATTACCCAGCTACCACCATTACTCTCCTTCTTAACCTCCCTTTTTTTCCGGCTGGGCTATGTTAAGGCCAGTCCCCTCTACCTTATAAGTGGCCTTATCTTTGCTTCCGGGATAATAGGACTGTACCTGCTTCTTAAATTAAGATTTTCCACTACAGAATCATTAGCTGGAGCTATCACCTTCTCCTCATTTACTGTGGTTCTCTCCTGGGCAGCTACCGGTAGCCTGGATGTTCCCGCAGTTTGCCTGGCCATCTGGCTAACCTACATACTAATATATGGATTCAAAAAAGACCAGAGGGCACTTATCCTGGTATTCCCCATGGCATTTTTAACCTTCTTCACCCGTTACACCAGCGGGCTTATGATCCTGCCTTTAGGGTTTTATTTTCTTACCGTAATTTTAGAGGGGCAGCTGAAAAAAGACCATCTCCTTAAACTGGGCCTGGGATTTTTAATAGGATTAATTATACTGGCCCCGGTTATGGGCTTTTTTTACTCTAAACTGGGAACACCGGTACCATTTTTAAATCTCCTGGAGGGTAGTGTGGCCAATGACCCGGCCCAGGGTGATCCTGCCTACTTACCGGGAAAAAGCTATTATATAAATCATTTTCCCCAGTACATATCCAGTTACCCGGTAAATGATAGCTACTCCACCATGCTCTACCCCAGCCTGGCCCAGACAAACCTGGTTGCCTATTTAATACTTATAATTGCCGGAGCAGGGCTTTTAATATATGCTCTGCGCTATATCCGGTGCTTTAAAAACTTCAAAACTCGGGGAAAAAGAAAAAAAGTACTGTTCTTAATAGCCGGGATAATAATATCCCTTTTATTTATCTTTACCCTGCAGGGTAACTCATATCTACCTGCAGCGGTGGCCATGTTGGCCTTAATCTTTTTAATTTACTACTCCACCAAAAAACAGGCAGGAAAAAATAGTTCTCTGGATATGATGATGCTCATCTGGTTTTTAACCTACTTCATCTCCCACAGCTTCCTTATAATCAAGGTGGACCGCTACTTTATCACCACCACCCCGGCGTTGGCCTACCTCCTGATTCTGGGATTCAATCAAATACAGGATAAGTTAAGCCAGCTAAGTAAAAAAAAGATAAGCGCAGGATTACTGGCCATGGCACTGGCCCTGTTACTCTTGTTTTCATCAATCCAGCCCTATGCCTATAATGTCCCCCGGCATATCTATGGAGATCTGGAAACTGCAGGAAACTTAATGGAAGAATATGACCCGGATTACCAGGATAAGGTAATATATTCGGATTACTGGCCGGCCATGAGCTGGCACCTTAAAATGAATGTAAAAAGGGGATGGCCTAAAAACTTTGAAGATAATGCCCAGTTTTCCCGGATGCTACTGGAAAATAACACCACCTATTTCATAAATTACTACAGTGACCCACCCCTCAACCTCACCGGATTTGTAGAAGTACAAAGAGTGGCCAATATAATCATATTTGAGCGGATGGAGGGTTTCTAGCCGGATAATGATAATTCCTAACTGGATTTAAATGTTAAGATTATCATTCATTAAAACTTAAGATAGGGGATTAAAAAAATAATAATCACTATTAACTCCCGGGAGAAATAATTTAAACTGGATAGATTAATTTATATCTAAATCTTACTATTATTTTATAATTATAATCAATATTTAATTATTTAATATAATTTTAGAGGAAATTGCATGGGAAAAATTACAGAGATCATCTACAAAAATAAAGTATCTTTGATATTCATGGCCCTTTTAGGGCTTTTAATGCTCATCATAACTTATGAGTTAGTTTCTATCCAGTCCCGGATTGGGGTGGCCTACTGGGATATATTCTTATATCTTAATAACGCTCTTAAAATGTCAGGTATGGGTATAGGGGACACCCTGCATCTTTCACCTTTTTTACCATTCTTAACCTCCCTTCTTTTCCGGGCAGGGTATGTTTTTGAACTATCCCTGTTTATGATAAGCGGGGTATTCTATATCCTGGGTGCGGTGGGAATGTACTTACTACTTAAAATCAGGTTCAATGAATATGAAAGCCTGGCCGGGGCCTTATCTTATGCCACCTTCACTATTGTCATGGCCTGGGCCGTAAGTGGAGCCCTGGATGCTCCTGCAATATCCTTATCCATCTGGGCCTTGTACTTCACCTACCTGGCGGTTAAAAATGATTCCCGCTATTATTATCTGGCTTTTCCTGTGGCCATGCTGGCCTTTTTAACCCGTTACACCTCCGGACTGATAATAATACCCATGCTGCTTTTGATATTCTTTAACGTGCCCCAAAAGGAAGAAATAAAAAATGGGGTAAAAGGAATTATCCTGGGGGTTTTAATCTACCTCCCCTTCATGTGGTACTTCTACCGTCAAATAGGAAAACCCTTCCCTTTCATATCCCAGTTTTCTGCCTCGGCGGCTGGAACTGCCACAGAACTAAACCCGGGATACAACCTGGATTTACTCTACTACCTTAAAAATATACTTCAGTACCTCTCCAGCCCGGCCCCGGACAACTACAGCCAGCTTTTATGGCCCTCCCAGCAAACACCTGATTTAATGGCCTATCTACTTTTAGGACTTATAATAACCGGAATAATCATTTATCTAATTAACGCCCTTAAAACCCGGCAAAAAGTTGAAGTACCTCACCTTTACCTTAAAGCAGCTGGAGTATTAGTAGTGGGATTGCTTTTGATTTTTACCTATGGTAGTATATCCTATGTGTACAGTGAGGTTTTATTGATCTTGTGGGCCTTATTAGTGTTTTATTTACTAAGAGACTATAAATTAAAGTATTTGGACCTGGATTTAATGTTTTTAACCTGGTTTTTCGCCTTTTTTATTATGCACAGCTTCCACCCGGTAAAAGTGGACCGTTACTTCATTACCATGGTACCTCCCTTAGCCTATGGAGTGGCTCTGGGAATCAGGCAAATCTCAGGGATTATACAAAATAAATTTAAAAACACCACCTGGATATCTCCTGCTATTTCCCTGGTACTGGTACTGGCCATATTATTATCTGCAGTTAGTTATATGGATAATATGCCCCGGGAAGATGAAGTGGTTTTAATTGAAAAAGAAACTGCTAACTGGCTGGTTAATTATGATCCAGAATTTGAAGATAGGGTTATAGCTGCCGTAAGAGGACCCGCTTACAGCTGGTACCTGAAAAAATTCGTATATACTCGTATACCCGGTAAAGTAAGCCCGGAAGTATTCCAGGAATTATTTGAAGTAAACCCGGATTACTATATCTACACCGGAGAAGGAAAACTCACCCTGAAAGGATACACCATCATAAGACAAAGGGGAAATGTGACGGTATATGAAAAAAATACTTTAATGAACTAATTTTTCCATTATCTTACTTCTAAGGCATTTAAAAAAAAATAGATGGGGTGTACTCACCCCCTTGAAAAATAAATATATCTTTTTTAATCGTGGATATCCAGCCCACCCAGGGCTACCATTCCATTAATAATTAAATCTGGTTTTTCCTTAGGGGTGTTATTGCTCAATCGGGTTCTGTTATCATCCACTCCTCCTAAAAGCGACACCACATTGATTTTAAGATCCCAATCACTGGGTACCTTAATATCTGCCCCTCCTAAGAGCACGGTTACATTTATAACTGCCGGGTCCGGACCGGGCTGAGAGTCTCTAAGATCCAGTTCCACTCCCCCCAGTACGGCGGTGATGGCTCCTCCTTTAAATGAACTGGATTTGATGGTGTTTTGCACCCCTCCCAGAATGGCCATTAAATCGATTTTATCCCGGGTAAAAACCTTGCTTTTATCCCTCTGGTAATGATTAATGATAATCCCGGCACCAATGAGAATGATTACTAAAGGCCACCAGCTGCTGAGGCTAGACCAGGTAATAACACCCAGAACCAGTAACTGAATCACCGTGAAGATGATAATCATGGTTAAAGGACCACTGATACTCTTAAAACCACTTTTAATTAGACTGTAAATCCCCAGGATTATAAATAAGGAGGGAACATACCCAAGTAAATTACCGGTATTGTAAATCCCGGTACTGCGCAGTAAAAATAGAACCCCTATAATCAGTAAAATAATCCCGAAAATTATTTGATTGGATAACTTTTTCATAATTTTATCACTCCTATTAAGGGGATTATAGAAATCATAGATTTTATAATTAATTATTTTTAATTAGAAATAACAGTGAATACCTATCGCATTAATTTAAAAAAAGAAAAAAAGGGAAAATTTATTGTTTTTTTATCTTACCCGGCGGGTGTTTATAACCACATAATTTGGTAGTACTCCTCGTTCAGACTGGAAAGCCACAATACGAGCAAAACTATCCACCAGTGCCTGGAAACGAATGTTACCCAGTGAACTCCAGGCGAAATTAGGCGTAACACCATTATTCCGGATGAAGTTGTTCACCCTAGAAGCCATATTCATGTAACCTGATTTATAGAGGTTGCGGTTTACTATAGATGGACCAGTAGGTCGAGGTGCTGCTTGTACATTCATAGCCTTAAATTCGTTGGCAGCAGATATTAAACTGGCTGTGGATAACTCTAAAAATACGGGCATGGTCACCTGGTGGGTGATACCGGCATTATCTACCATACGAACCCAGTTAGGTAAAACACCACGATTGGTGATGAAGTTTCTTACTCGGCGTGCTGCATCCTGAACCATTGCCCTGCTGTAGGTATCCACGGCAGGAACATTTACGGTGATATAGTCCACTCGAGTTACACTATCAGATCCACCAGCATTGGTTACAGTTAGTTTGATGGTGTAGGTTCCAGGTTGGGTGTAGGTGTGGGTGGGGTTTTGTGTGGTGCTGTCTATTATTCCGTCGTTGTTGAAGTCCCAGGCCCAGCTGGTGGGGTTATTGGTAGATTGATCATTAAACTGCACCTGTAAGGCCGCGTTTCCACTACTAGGTGTACCGGTAAAGGCAGCCACAGGAGGAACAACTGGAGGTGTATTCACGGTTATGTAGTCGATTTTAGTTAAGGTATCGCTACCAGCCTGATTGGTGACGTTTAGTTTGATGGTGTAGGTTCCAGGTTGGGTGTAGGTGTGGGTGGGGTTTTGTGTGGTGCTGTCTATTATTCCGTCGTTGTTGAAGTCCCAGGCCCAGATGGTGGGGTTTTTGGTTGATTGATCATTAAACTGCACCTGTAAAGGTGAGTTTCCAGTGATAGGTGTGGCTGTAAATTCAGCAGCTGGTGAACTTCCCAGTCCAGTTACATAGTAACCTGAAGTATCAATTGCGGTTTGGGAGATAGTGTTTACCCGGTTAGTCCAGAATACACCGGGTTGTATTTCACCATATTCTGAGTAGGCATAACCATTGAATGCAGCTAAACTGCCGAGAGGAAGATTCAGGAATTCATAATTTATTTTAATCATTCCCAGATCATTCAGAGTTTCACTATATCCGCTGGATTTAAGTAAACCTGCATAGAGATCAATGAACATGATACTGAAAGTGTTTGCAGTTTCAGTCATATTTTGTTTTTCATACAGAGGATAATTGGCTGACCAGTAGGGCTTCCAGGTTTGGGGACCATAGATGAAGTCTGATTTTAAGAAAGTTTCATTCACCGTGGATGAGTTAAAGGTTATATCAGCAAATAATGGTGGTAATCCATTAATGGCGGGTATCCATTGATATCCACTGGCATCAATATTTAACTGGAAATTATCTGGTAGGGTGCCGTTAATGGCCACCATCAGGATACCAGCATCAGCATAACCTTTACCACCCGTATAGGTAATGTAAAAGGTCCCGGACTGAGAGTCAGTGAAAACAACTTTACCTGTATTGGAATCAGTGGAATTATCCGTTATTTTTATTGCATTTAATCCTCCACTCCCGGAACCCGGATAAAAACTATAGGAATCATTTTCACTATTATTCATTCGAGCTCCGTCATCATTGGCTACAGTTAAGTTTACGTTATTGTTATTGGGTATAACAGTTTGTTCGGTTACTGTTGCCGCTGCACTGCCACAGAAAATTAAAATGGCGGTACAGATAAGCAAAACCGAAATATATTTATTCAATTTTATTTACCTCCTTAATCGATATGCATAATATAACATTACGCATATAATAGTTTTACCCTCTGTAATTTTTTCTTACATATATTTCCTATAATTAATACAGAAATGAACTTAAAATAGTATTTAACAAATTTAATTTCATTTAATTTTAAAAAAATAAGATATGTGAGGGGTCATTTAGAGTTATATAATTTTACATTTCGATTAAGTTAAAAAATTACCTTTTTATAATTTGGAAAAAAAATAAAAATAATTATTTCTTAAATTTAAGCCTCTTTAAAAGAGCAGAATTAGTTACCACAGAAAGAGAACTCAAAGACATGGCTGCTGCAGCAATCATGGGATTCAAAAACCCCAAAGCAGCTAATGGTATGGCTGCAGTATTATAGAAAAATGACCAGAACAGGTTCTGGCGGATTTTCTTCATGGTGGCCTTACTTAATTTTATACCGGCTACCACATCCCGCAGGTCATCATTAACCAGGATAATCCCTCCTGTTTCCTTGGCCACATCAGTTCCCGACCCCAGGGAGATACCAATATCAGCCTGGGCCAGGGCGGGGGCATCATTAATACCATCTCCTACCATGGCCACCACATTATCCTCTTGTTGTAACTTTTTTATAACTTCCAATTTATCCTGAGGGAGTAAATCAGAGAAAACAGTACTTATCCCTATTTGGGAGGCAATGGCCTGGGCGGTGCGTTCATTATCACCAGTAAGCATGATGGACTCAATTCCCATACTATCCAGTTCCTCTACCACCTCTTTTGAGTGGTCTTTCAGGGTATCGGCAATGGCAATAAGGCCCCTAACCTGGTTATCATAGGCCACCATAATCACTGTATTACCCTCACTTTCCAGTTTCTGGATTTCATCCTCCTGGGGTGTTATATCCAGACTGTTATCCTCCATCATTTTACGGTTTCCCAATACCAGTGCTTTATCCTCCCACCAGGCAGTTATCCCCTGACCAGGGATGGTTTTAAATCCAGTAGCATCCGGGATTTCCAGACCCATGGCATCTGCTTTTTTAATAACAGCCTCGGCTAAGGGGTGTTCTGAGCCTTTCTCAGCCATAGCTGCTAGTTTCAAAGTTTCATCAGGATTAGAGGATACTATCTGAGTTACCTCTGGTTTACCCCGGGTAAGGGTCCCGGTTTTATCAAAAAATACCTTATTTAACTGGTGGGTTCTCTCCAAGTATTCCCCACCCCGGATTAAAATCCCATTTTCAGCCCCTTTACCCACTCCCACCATTAATGCAGCCGGAGTTGCTATCCCCAGGGCACAGGGACATGATATTATAAGAACCGCCACAAAGGCCAGAATTCCGGCAGTAAAATCTCCCTCCAGGGTCCAACCCACCAGGGTAAGAAGGGCAATAGAAACTACTACCGGAACAAAATAAGAACTCACCCGATCAGCCAACCTTTGTATAGGGGCACTGGAAGACTGGGCATCTTCTACCAGTTTAATTATCTGCATCAGGGTAGTCTGGGAACCCACCTTGGTGGCTTGGAATTTAATCAGGCCCTGCTTATTAATGGTGGCCCCAATCACCTCATCCCCCACTCTACAGGATACGGGAATGCTCTCCCCGGTAACCATGGACTGGTCAACAGAACTCTCCCCTTCTGTTACCACACCATCCACCGGTATGCTCTCTCCGGGCCTTACCACCACGATTTCTCCTACTTTAATTGTTTCAGCCAGTACCGTGGTTTCGGCCCCATCACGGATTACCTGGGCGGTTTTTGGTCGAAGATCCAGGAGTTTGCGAACTGCTGCTGAACTGCGCTGCTTGATATAGTCCTCCATGAACTTCCCCACCAGTACAAAGGCAATAATAACTGCTGATACTTCAAAATATACATCCCTTTCAGTAACCGGGAGGACGCCTGGGAAAAATAATACAAAACTACTGTAGGTCCAGGCGGTAAGGGTTCCCATGGCCACCAGAAAATCCATATTCAGGGAACGATTTTTCACCGCATAATAGGCCCCTTTATAGAAACCATAACCGGCAATAAACTGAATAGGGGTGGTTAAAAGAAACAACCAGTAACCCCAGGTAAACCAGGGCAAAGCTGGTATAGGGGCCATGCTGATAAGGGAAACACCTGCAGCCAGGCTAACGGTGGCCACCACCCGCGCCACACCTAATATTATAACCCCACCCAAGGCCAGGGCCACCCGTTTTTTCATGGTTTTTAATTCTTCTTCCGGGGCCTGGAATTTACGCAGAGAGTGTTCATCTGCAAAATAGTAATCCCTACCTCCAAAACTTTTTTTTATAGCCCGGGACTTTAAAAGACGTATGCCGGTGATGGGGTCGGTGGCATATTCTGCTTCCTCTTCATGAATGAAAAAACCTTTAAAACCACTATCTTCCACGGCATCCAGGATTTCCTTTTTAGCAATCTTATGTGGTGCATACTCCACATTTGCTTTTCCTGTGGAATAATTTACCTGGGCCTGACTGACACCTTCTGTTCCTTTTAGCTTTTTTTCAATATTCATGGCACAGGAGGTACAGTGCATCCCGGTAACATTGATAGTAACGGTTTCTTTTTTAGTTTTATCTTCCACCATCTACAATTCCCCTATTATTTTCCTGGAATCTAATTAATTTATTTCATAATCTTAAGATTAATATAGTAAAATAGTTGTTATATTATATTCTATTCTAAATATTCTATTCTAAAAACAGTTTTTATATTGGGGCTGGTTAATAATTCCTATTATATCCTGAGTACGATTTTTTACCGTCTCAAGGTATTTGAAAACTAATTAAATAGATGGTAAATATATTTTAATACCAAAGGATAATCTAAAAATATGTTTTTAAGGTGAATAAATTAATTCCCGTTAAGTTAACTTATATTAAGGATAAAACTTTATTAATTAATCTTTTATATTTTTATAGAATAATCGCACTGGAGATAATTATCATGGAAACCAAGAGAATTTTAGTTACTGGAGGGTCAGGTTTTATTGGAACTAACCTGGTTAGTGAGTTGAGAAGCAGGGGTCATGAGGTTCTGGCTCTGGATTTGCTGCATCATGAGTTGGATGATTATGTGCGGGGTGATGTGAAGAATTATAGGCAGTTGGAGCGGGTT
>JAHRFX010000025.1 GCA_019084405.1 Methanobacterium sp. | reverse complement strand
CTACAAACTACACACCAAATCGGACATAAATCATAGTTTGATAAGATAACTTGAAACCACAACTGCATCGGTTCATGATAGTCAAATTAACCTCTCCCAACAGGGAAAGATTGTATACCGTGACCGAGGATACTTCGGAGCGCCCTGCAAAGGCTATAACGCCACCATGAAACGCGCAGTTCGTGATCATCCGTTGGGAATACGGGATAAACATCGCAACAAACGAATCGTCCAAAAAAGATCAGCCGGAGAAAAACCATACGCCGTGATTAAAAACATATTCAAGTCCGGCCACCAATTAGTAACCACCACACTCAGAACACACACCAAAAACCTGTTCACATGCTTCTGTTACAACCTACTACAACTAAAAACCCTACAAAAAAATAAACACCACCTAGCGACCGCTAACAACAAAAAACTGACAAAATCAGAGAAAAAATAGAAAAAAAAGAAAAACCAAAAAAAACAATCTCTCAACTAAAATTAACCAAAAACTAACCAAACAAAAATTTAAAAAAGAAGTAAATAGAAAATCTCTTTAGTAAGTTAAGATGAGATGTTAAAACTTACTGGAATTAAATATTTCAGCCATATAGTTAATGGGAATTATATTAATTTAAAAAAAACTTTTAGAAGGGATAAATAAATTATTCTTGAGATAATCTCCAGTTGAGACACCTGAATATTAAAAAAAATTAAATATTTTAAATTGAAATATTATTACAGTACTCAGAAGTACAAAAGAACTTGAATTAATATTTCTGATAAAAAAAAGCTGAAAATTATTTAATAATAATTTTAAGGCATATATAAAATCAGATTTTTATTTTTTACCAGGTGGTAATATGAATGCTTTTAACTTTTTAGCGCCAAAAAGGCAAAAAAAACCCCGTTATAATGGAATTACCATGGTTTTAGATAAAGGGATGGGTTTTCATACCGCGGAAGACCTTATGAAAATATGTGGAGATTACGTTGACCTGCTTAAATTTGGTTGGGGAACTATCGCCATTCATAACCGGCAATTAATTAAAGAAAAAATTGCTATGTACCAGGAATATGATGTGGACCCTTATCCCGGTGGAACTTTATTTGAAATAGCCCTTAAAAACGAAAAGCTCCCGGAATATTTTGATGAAGCTGACAAACTTGGTTTTAAAACTGTAGAGATATCAGATGGTTCAACTACAATTGATCCTGCAGAAAAATCAAAAATAATAGCAGAAGCTAAAGAAAGAGGTTTTAAAGTAATTTCCGAAGTTGGGAAAAAAGACCCTTCAGAAGATCTGAAATTAAGGTTAAAAGACAGGGTTAATTTAATAAAGATGGATCTGGATGCAGGTGCCGATAAGGTGCTGGTTGAAGCCCGTGAAAGTGGTCAGAATATTGGAATGTTTGATAACGAAGGAAAGGTTAAAGTGGAAAAGGTCAATTATTTAATAAAAAGTATTCCTGTTGATAAATTGATATGGGAAGCTCCGAAAAAAAATCAACAGATTCATTTCATACTAAAAGTTGGATCTAACGTTAATTTGGGAAATATCGCTCCAGAAGAGATTACCGCTCTTGAAACCCTTAGATTAGGGCTTCGGGGAGATACTTTAGGAAAGGTGAACCTTTAATGATAGATAAAATAACTGTTACTGGCGGTTATGATAAGCAAGGAAATAAAGAACCCGTAGAAGAAGTGATTATTCAAAAAGGGGAAATTTTTGGAGTGGTGGGGCCTACTGGAAGTGGTAAAAGCTCATTAATTGGCGATATCGAGCAGTTAGCCCAGGAAGATACTTTTTCTAAGAGAAAAATACTAATTAATGGGGAAGAGCCCAGTTATGATGATAGAACCAACCCCCGAAAAAAAATGGTGGCTCAGCTATCGCAAAATATGAATTTTCTGGCAGATATGGAGGTAGGAGAATTTTTAAGCCTCCATGCAAAATGTAGAGGAGCTAAAAATGCTTGCGTGGATAAAGTGATAGAACTGGCCAATACACTTACTGGAGAACCCATTAAAAAAGAGCACGAACTTACCATACTCTCTGGAGGTCAATCCAGAGCACTTATGGTAGCAGATGTGGCCATTATAAGTGATTCCCCCATCGTACTTATTGATGAAATTGAAAATGCAGGTATAAGAAAACATGACGCATTAAAAGTTCTTTCTGGTCATGGAAAAATTGTTATGGTTGTCACCCACGACCCGGTGCTGGCTTTGATGACGGATAAACGAATTGTGATGAAAAATGGGGGAATGGAAAAAATAGTAAGCACCAGCCCCCAGGAAAAATTCATCTCTAAAAAGCTGAATAAAATTGATGAATTAATGCTCCACTTGCGAGAAAAAGTGCGTAGAGGGGAGTTAGTAGAGGATTTAGATATTGATTTTCTGGAATTAGAAAGTAGCAGAAAAAAATAAATGGAGAATATGCTCTTAGACCCTCTGGAAATTAAATATTAATCGTTATGGTTAATTTTATATTCCATATTTCCCGTGCATTGGAGAAGTGAAAAAATGAAAATGGTAATTGTGGCTGGAACTCCTGGTTCCGGAAAAACCGCGGTTTTAATACATGCCCTTAAAAGTTTAAAACTTAAGAATTTAAAATCGTCAGTAGTGAAAATAGACTGTTTATACACCGATGATGATAAAAAATTCGCCAAAGTGGGAGTTCCAGTTAAATTAGGGCTCTCCATGGATATGTGCCCGGACCATTATGCCATATATAATCTGGAAGATATGCTCAGCTGGGCCCACTCCAATGATTCAGATTATTTAATGGTTGAAACCGCAGGTTTATGTCATCGATGTGCTCCCTATACCATAAACTCTTTAGGGGTATGTGTTATAGATGCCACCAGCGGCCCCAACACCCCCCTTAAAGTGGGTCCTTTTTTATCCACTGCAGATATTGCAGTGGTTACCAAAGGAGATATGATTTCCCAGGCAGAAAGAGAGATATTCCGGGAAAAGATACTTGAAGTAAATCCTGAGGCCAAGATAATTGAAGCTAATGGCCTTAGTGGGCAAGGTTGTTTGGAACTGGCTGATGAAATGATGAAAGCTAAAGAAGTATCAGAAGAGGAAGAACTTCGCCATTCCGCCCCTCTGGCAGTTTGTACCCTGTGTGTAGGTGAAACCAAAGTAAATAAAAAACATCACAGAGGCATATTACGTAGAATCGATGGTTTTGAAAGCTACAAAGGGGAATAAAATATAGATTTGCCATTATTTAATTTTAAAAAATTTATTTAATAATTTTATGAGGTTCTCTTTAATGATGGATAAAGCTGAATATGTAAATCCTAAAGAAGAATTAGAAAAACTGCTTCCCGGTTATAACTGCAGTATATGCGGTTATGCTCGTTGTGATGAATTTGCAGGAGCACTTCTAAAAAAACATACGGATCTGGAAAAATGCAGATTCCTGTACCAGGAACTCTTCCTTGAAAATCTAAACCAATTGAAAGATGTACTGAAAAATGAAAATGTGCTGGTAGAAGAAAAACCTGTAATTGGCCTGCTGGATGGGTATGAAGCAGACTTTATTTTAAAACCTTTGCCAGATGAAAAATCCTGCCGCGAAGTTTTATACCCTTTTACAAGAGAAGAGCTTAAAAAAGGAGATATAATTCGTTATCGTCCATTAGGATGCCCCATAACCCACTTTGCAGAGATAATTGATGAAAGTCATGGATTAATAACCGTACACATGGTAGGACCCTGTCACCGATTAGGGGAAGGATCTGAAAATTTTAAATTTAAAGAAGTAGGTATATGCATGGTAGGTGGATTTGAAGGTATGATAGAGGGTGAGTTGCCTGCTGTAGGGGAAACAGTTCGTTTTCTTCCTAAACACTGTATGATGCAGAAAGTACACTCCGGAGTAGTAGTACAATTAGAAGGGAAAAAAGCGATGATTGAAGGGATAGATCTTAAGGTTTGGGCACCGCCTATTAAAGGAAAAAGATCATAAAGTACCTTAAGCTCATTTTATTAATTTACTTTTTTTATTAGAATTACTTAAAAGCAGATTTGATGTCGAAATGGAAGATCAAACAATGTCTAACAAGATAAATCCCATTTTTATCCCACCTTACAAGTTAATACCTGTAAAAACCAGTTATATTAAGCCAGGTGAGAGTTTGGATATTATTATTAATAATGCAGGCCCTTATTTAGAAAACGGGGATTTTTTAGTTATATCTGAAACCCCGGTTTCCATTTCACAGGAGCGTTTAGTGGATGAATCATTATTTAAACCCTCGTTAATTGCTATTTTTCTATCAGATGTATGGTCTAAATATATCTGGGGTTATTTACTAGGTCCAATTTTAAGAATAAAACCCCGCACTATTAAAAACTTAAGAAAACTTCCACCAGAAGCAAGAGCCCATAAAGAAGTTGTTCTAAAATATTATGGTATAAAACACGCCTTAAAACCCGCTTCAGAGGCAGGCATAGATTTAAGTAATGTGCCTGGAAATTTTGTATCGCTTTTACCTGAAAAATCCTCCCAGGTGGCCCGGAAGATTTCTGAAAAAATTGAAAAACACTGGGAAAAGGAGGTAATAGTGCTGATTATTGATACAGACGCTACTTACAAGCTGGGTAATTTCAGATTTACATGTTTACCCGCCGCCATAGAAGGGATAAAATCAAATTTAGGAATTATAGGTTATTTATTAGGAAGAATGAGCAAAACTAAAAGTCCCACCCCTCTGGGATCTTCATTTCCATTAAAAATAGAACATGCGCTGGAAATGGCAGAATTAGCTGAAAAATATCAAAAATCGCAAAAAAATAATCTTGAAACGGTCTATAAAATGCAAGAGTCTTTCAATAAAGATACAAATGAAATTACAGTAGATATGTTAAATTCAGTAGTTCATACCCCTGCAGTAATAATAAAAAGAATCGATTGAGATTATTTCCAAGGAAAAGATATTGTTGCTGGTGGACAATATTGTCTTTTAAAAAAAATTTAAATACCATAAGATTAATAAAGTATGAATGCCCATAAAATAGGTATGGTGAATGCACTTTTGATATTATAATTACGGAATAAATTAATTTCTTTATATAGAAGTTTTTTAATTTACATTTCCATTACTTTCATTGTGCTGTATTAACCTCACATGGTTGTAGAATCATTAATTGTTGTTCAATAATAAAATATTCTAATTTAAAGTAAGAATATTGATTTTAAATGATTCTTAACCCTTTGCTAAGGAGGAAATTAAATGTTTAATGATCCAATAGTCCTGGAATTAATTAATGATGTAATTGACGAGGAAGATGAAGGAAGTATTTCCATTGTCGAATGCTTAATTAAAGGTAAAGTTACTGACGAAGAAATCGCCGAAACAACTGAGTTCCGATTAAATATTGTTAGAAGAGTCCTATATAAACTTTACGATGCAGGATTAGCCAGTTATAAAAGAAGTAAAGACCCCGAAACCCAATGGTATACCTATACCTGGAAATTCGAAACCGAAAGGGTAACCGATATGATTAAGCGTCGTCATCAAAAAATAGTAACTCAGCTAAAAGAAATATTAGAATATGAAGAAACCAACATGTTCTTTGCATGTAAAAGTAATGACTGCCGCTGTAGTTTTGAAGAAGCTTCTGAAAATGGTTTTATCTGTCCTAAATGTAATGGTGAAATGGAATACATGGACAACACTCCGGTTATAAAGCAGATTAAAGAAGAGTTAAGTCTTTATGAAAGTCATGGCTATGAAATTGATTTTGGAGTTGCAGAAAGCAACTCTTAAATATTTATTTTGAATTAATTTAATCACTTAGAATATTTTTTATAATTAGCTTATTTTAATTGAAAAGCAATGATCCTGGAAAAAATCAAGAAAGAGGATTGTATATCTCTTTTAAAAGAATATAAATGCCCTCCATGGGTAATTGATCACAGCCAGAAAGTAGCTGACAAGGCACTTATCATTTCTCAAAATTTCCATGTAAACTTGAAGCTGGTTTCTGCAGGGGCATTGTTGCATGATATTGGACGCTCCCAAAGTAATGGTACAGATCATGCCGTAATTGGAGCCCGGATTTTAAAGGACCTGGAATTTCCCCCAAGTATTATTAATATTGTGGAAAGGCATATAGGTGCAGGTATAATTATTGTAGAAGCAGAAAAAATAGGCCTCCCACCAAAAAATTATTTCCCAGTTACTATTGAAGAAAAAATAGTTTCCCATTCTGATAACTTGCTGGATGGATCTAAAGAAGTAAATATTGATTTTGTAGTCCAGAAATGGGAAAAGCGCTTGGGAAAAAATCATCCATCGCTGGAAAGATTAAAAATTCTGCATCGAGAATTAATTATCGCCCCTGGCTGTTTTAAATATCTCCCGTGAAATTTTTTAGATAGCGACATTACAACATTTAAGATACATTAATTATCTATAATGTCCTAGAATTATTCTAATTGATTGAATTCTTTAAATTAATTATTAAATGAGGAGTACCATGAAAGTTTTATGTTCCAGTGAAGAGTCCCTATATCGACCAGAAGCAGTAAGGTGGAGACAAAGAATGAAGTTACTTAAACCACTGGGTGATGCTCTGGCAATACTTCCCTGCAGTATGAGAAAGCCATATTCCCATTCCAAATCCCATCAGATATTCATGCAGGCCTCTCGCCGAATACAGGAAGTTATTCTAACCTCCCCCTTTGGCATATGTCCTCGGGAAATGGAGAATACCTTCCCAATACAGTCTTATGACGTAACAACTACGGGAGATTGGTCTTTTGAGGAAATGAATCTGGTTGGAAAATTATTGAAAGATTATGTCCAGGACAAAAAAGTGATAGCCCACGTGGCCGGTGGTTACCAGGAAGTATGTGAAGAATACCTGGAAGATGCTATTTACACCTGTGAAGACGGAAGACCACTTTCTCCTTCATCTATGGGTAATCTTAAAAATGAAGTTAAAAATTACAAAAGAATACATCCCCGTGAAAAATTAATAGGAGGACTTAAATCCATTGCCCTTTATCAATTTGGAGAATGTGGTGATGTACTTATACCTGATGATGTCCATGCGAAGGGGCGTTTTAATAAAAGAATATTCCACAATAATGAACAGCTGGCCACTTTGCTAATGGATAATGGATTGTTCTCTCTTAACCTGGCCGGAGGTCAGCTTCTAGCAGAAAAAGGTATTAAATGTGTTGAAGTGGATTTTGAACTTAAAACGAATACTCTTTTTGCCCCCGGAGTAATAAATGCAGATAAAAATATAATCCCGCGGGATGAAGTGGTTATTGTTAGAAATGGTGAGTTGGTGGGAGTTGGAAAATCTATTTTAAGTGGTGAAGAAATGGTAAGGGCTTCTAAAGGAGTGGCTGTCCGTATAAGGCATCGGATTAAATAATACTTTGCAAAACTTTAAATAGACCAATACAGACAATATTCAATCACTTACCTAAATATACATTAAATAATATTGTTAAATTTTTTGAATTATGGTGGTATAATCCATCAAATGGGTAGTTAATTATCAGCCCATAATTACAATTTCGAGGTAATTAATTATGTCAGAAGAACTAGTTGAAAAAGTCAAGGAAGCTTTAACCAAGGTAACAGACCCCCACATGGGAATAAGCATCGTGGAGATGGGGCTAGTTGAAAGCATAGATATCGACAAAAAAGATCAAACTATTGCTAAAATTGTCATTAGACCAACCAATCCTGGTTGCATGAGCGCAGCTCGTATGGCTATGGATGCCCGGAACATGTCTGAAAAAGTAGAAGGCATTGACAAAGCAGAAGTTAGTGTTGCCGGACACATGATGGCCGATGCCATAACAGAGATGGTTAATAAATAGGTGCATTTATGCTATCCTGGAACATTGCCGCCATTGTCGGTGTTCCAGGTGTTGGAAAGACATCACTGTGCCATGTTGTTGCCCGGGAAATTGGATGTGAGCATTTAAATTATGGAGATCTAATGCTTGAAATTGCCCGGGAAAAAAACATCGCCCACAGCAAAACAGAAATGTTTGCTCAGGATATGACTGTGCAGTACCATATTTGGAAAGCTGCGGCTAATGAAATTACTCAACACCAGCAAGTCCTGGTAGATTTACATGGCCTGGATCAATCTCCAGAGGGTTATATTATTTCCATGCCTCTGGAAATCATTTCACCGGATCTTATTGTAATACTGGACTCATCCCCTGAAAAGATATTCCATCGCCGACAAAAGGATAGATCTAAAGAAAGAATTAAAGACGATTTTAAAAGTTTAGTATCGCATCAAAAGATGCTTAAAATAAGCATGACTATATGTTCTGTTTTTTCAGGAAGTTTGGTTTATCATTTAGAAAATAATGACTTTGATTCATCTAAAAGAAATCTGATAGATTTACTATCTTAATATCTTTAATTTGAATTCTATTCTAAAAATATTCTATAAATAGATTAATAGAATCTTCTTTTTTAGAACTTATTAACGGGTACCTTGAAAATATTTTAATATCGTAAAGGATATATATGAGAAAAACTAAAAGTTGGAATTACCCCTTTTTATTCTGAAATAATCAGGTTAAATTTAGATAAAGTTTTATTAAACATCAATTTAGCCAGCATATGTGGGGCCCGTGGCTCAGGTGGTAGAGCGCACGGCTGATAACCGTGAGGCCCTGGGTTCGAATCCCAGCGGGCCCACTTTTTCTTATTTTTTAAATAGAGTACCTGTAATCATTTTTAGAAGTATTTAAAAAAAATAATTAATTAATTAACCTTATCAATCTCAAAAATTAAATTCCCCCGTTTTTTTGGTTGGATATCCTGCGGAATTCTTCCAATTTTCTAATAGCTTTTTTTGAAATTACCGTCTTTCTGGCTATTTTTGTACCTTCCGCCAGAGATTTAGACTTACCTGCTAAAAATATTATAGCCCCTGCATTGGCCAAAACTATTTCCAGCCTAGCTTTTTTTTTAATAGAATCCTCTTCTCCGGCAAGGACTGATAAAAATATATTTAAATTATCTTCAATGGTTTCTGGAGATTTTATCAATTCTGGTTGTGATTTTTCCACGCCAAAATCTTCTGGATTTAATTTTTGAATAGATATATCACCATTTTCCACCAGAGCCACCATAGTAGGTCCAATATTAGATATTTCATCCATAGCAGGATTTCCATGGGAATCATAGCCATGAACAACCATGGCTTTTTCAACTCCCAGATTATTTAATACCCGGGCTATTAAATCCACACAGGAGGGATCAAAAACCCCAATAAGTTGTATAGGGGCGTTGGCAGGAGAGCTTAGAGGCCCCAGTAAATTAAAAACTGTCCTTATCCCCAATTCATTTCTAACCGGCATTACATTCCGGGTAGCTGGATGAAAATTAGGGGCAAACATGAAACATATCCCTACCTTTTCCATAGATTCTAAAACTTCCTTAGAAGATGCATCAATTTTAATACCTGCTGCTTCCAGTATATCTGCCCCACCACAGGAACTGGTGACAGCGCGATTACCATGTTTGGCCACAGGGATACCTGCAGCTGCAGCAATAATAGCTGCAGCAGTACTAACATTGAATGTTTTGAATTTGTCGCCTCCAGTTCCGCAGGTGTCCACCACTTTTAAATGAGAAAAGGTGACCTGTTTGCATGCTTTTCGCATAGCTTTAGCAAATCCGGTTATTTCATCTTCATTTTCTCCTTTAAGGGAAAGTAAGGACAAAATAGATGCCATTTGAATATGGGTGGCCTTACCAGAAATCATGGCTTCCATGCATTTGAAAGCTTCTTTTTTTGTAAGATCATTTCCTGAGGCTAATTTTTGAATGAATTTTTGCAAATCAAATCACCTCTATGAGGGTAGCCTCTTTCATTTTGCTGGTCTCTTTTTTTATTTCCTGGAGCATTAATTCTGGCTTATCAAGATTTTTAGAAATTAATTCGATAATTGCACTACCTACAATGGCTCCTTGTGCACCAGCCTGAATTACATCTTTTACATGGGATGATTTAGAAATACCAAATCCTACCATTACCGGCAAATCACTGTGATTTCTTATTCTTTTAATTAAGTCAACTGTACTATTTTGGACTTCTTTTCTGGCCCCGGTAACCCCCATTACTGAAACCAGATAAATAAACCCCGAAGCCATCTGGCAAATTTTATCCAGACGGTTTTTTTGTGTGGTCTGGGCCACCAAAAATATCTGATTAATATTGTATTTTTCTGCTGCCTGGAGTGCTTCTTCAGCTTCTTCAGGAGGTAAGTCCGCAGATAGTATGCTGGTTACTCCACACTTTTTGGCTTCCTTATAAAATTCATCCACACCTTTTTTATAAATTAAATTGTAATATACTAAAAGCCCAATAGGGATAGAAGTAAACTCCCTGATTCTTTTAATAAATTCAAAGGATTTTTGAGTGTTCATACCGGAATCTAATGCCCTTAAATCTGATTCTTGAATCGTTGGACCATCAGCTACCGGGTCACTAAATGCAAATCCAATTTCCAGGGCATCTGCACCACTTTCCAGGAGTGTTTTCACTATCTGAATAGAAGTTTCAAAGTCGGGGTCTCCTGCAACAATAAAAGGTACAAATGCTCCTTTTTTATTCTTTTTTAAGCGTTTGAACATTTCATCATAAGTTTCTAATGTATTGGGGTGAATTTCTCCAGGATAGTGTTTTTGTTTTTTAAAGTTCATACTTCCACCCCTAAAATGCTTGCTGCAAGAAACATATCCTTATCTCCCCTTCCAGAAAGATTGACCACTATAGTTTTCCCTTTATTTTCGGGTTTCTGGGCATATTTTTCCATATAGGCAACGGCATGGGCACTTTCCAGGGCAGGCATTATCCCCTCATAGCGGGATAGTAGTTGGAATCCACGCAGTGCTTCAGAATCAGTGACATTAACATATCTTGCCCGGCGCTTGGTATGCAAGTAAGCATGTTCTGGGCCTACGCCCGGATAATCTAAACCAGCTGAAACAGAATGAGCTTCACAGATTTGTCCATCTGTATCTTGAAGTACATAGGATAGTGATCCATGGAGAACGCCTTCACTACCTGCACAAAGGGTTGCACCATGATTTCCACTATCAATACCATGCCCCCCTCCTTCCACTCCAATCAATTCCACTTCCGAATCCTGAATAAATTCTGAAAAAATACCTATGGCATTGCTACCTCCTCCCACACAGGCTATTATCACGTCAGGAAGTTTTTTTTCTTTTTCTAAAATCTGATTTTTAGTTTCTTTTCCTATTACTGTCTGGAAATGTTTTACCATGGTGGGGTAAGGATGGAATCCCATGGTAGATCCTATTAAATAGTGCGTATCTTGCACATTTGTCATCCAATCTCTCATAGACTGATTAATAGCATCTTTTAATGTTTTAGATCCAGTTTCCACCGGAATTACTTTTGCCCCCGATATTTCCATTCGAAATACATTTAATCTCTGCCTTTTAACATCTTCCATACCCATATATACATCAGTAGGCATTCCAAAAAGAGCGCCTACAGCAGCTGTAGCTATTCCATGTTGCCCGGCTCCAGTTTCTGCTATTAAACGTTTTTTGCCCATATATTTAGCCAGTAACCCCTGTCCCAAAGTATTGTTTATTTTATGGGCCCCGGTATGTAGCATATCCTCCCTTTTTAAGTAAATCCGACATCCCATTTTTTGAGACAGGTTTTTAGCAAGATATAAATTGGTGGGCCTGCCTGCAAATTCTTTTAAATAATAATCTAATTCCTGATTAAATTTTTTATCATCTTTATATTTTAAGAAAGCACTTTCTAATTCTTCCAAAGCCGGAATAAGAAGTTCAGGAGCGAATATACCTCCATATTTACCGAATTTTCCACTTTCAATCAATTTAAATCACCTTTAATTAAGATTCATAATTATTTTATCTATTTTTTACCGTTTCTATGGCATTTTTAATTTTAATATGGTTTTTTTTGCCAGGATAATCCTCCAGACGGGAATTAAAATCAACAAAGTCAAATGATTCTTTAATTAATACTCCTTCTTTTTTAATGCGTGATGCAGTTAATCCTCCTGCCAGATATATTTCCAGGTGGGGGTTAGAAGACCTTGAAATTTCTGCTGCTTTTATAGCGGTGCTTAAAGAAATTTCCCTACCGGTACCACCAGTTTTGCCCTGGTGCTGGTAATCAAATAAAATTCCCGAACTAAATTCCGCAAATGACCTTATTTCTTTTATTTTATCCTGTGATAATTCTCCTTTAGATATCCCAATTGCCCGAATAATGTGGTATTCCTTCTTATAATTATCAAATAAACTTCGAATAAGTTCCTTTATCTCCCCGGGAGAAAGTGAGTGCAGCTGAATATTTGTCAAATTAGAATTAAATATATCATTTAAAGCTTCTTCCACATTATCTGGTTCTAAAACCAGTACTCCTTTATTTTTATCTGTTAGAATACTGGAAAATGATTTAATTTTTTCTAAATCAATATATCTGACTGATCTTTTTACATGAATGAAACCTATAAGATCTGATCCGTAGTTTTCTGCAGCTTTTAGATCTTCTTTAGAAGTTATACCGCAAATTTTAATCTTTAAATTAGTATCGTGTTTATTTAGAGTAGAATTTGTATCCGAAGTCTTATTAACAACCCTGCATTCTTTTTTAATTTTATTTATAACGGGTTTGGAGGTATTGATCACTTATTAAACCCTCCCTTATTTAGGGTATTTTTAGAAGACATGTTGTTATTAAAAAATCTTTTTCTGGTTTTTTCTGCAGCAAATCTCATTTTCTGGATGGTATCCTCTATGTCAGGAGACTGCATAATAGTGGTCCCAATAAGCAGGGCGTCTGCACCATATCTGCACAATTCTTCCACATCTCCTATACTTTTAACCCCGCTTTCAGACACCATGATTTTATCACGAGGGATTAAAGGATAAAGGGATTTAGTGCGTTTAAAATCAATGGAGAAATCTTTAAAGCTCCGGTTATTAATTCCTATTATCTTTGCATCTGCATCTAATGCATTATAAACATCAATAGAATTTTTACATTCTACCAGTGGTTCCATACCCATCTCCCGGCAAGTTTCAATTCCTGCCGGAATATGAGGATAAACATCACTCATTAAAAGTACTGAACTGGCTCCACATGCTCTAGCTTCATAGATCTGATAATCATCTAAAATGAAATCTTTTCTCATAATTGGTAAGGAACTTAGCATAGAAGCCTCTTTAAGGTAATCAAGTTTACCTTTAAAAAAGGCTTCTTCAGTTAGTATGGAAATAGCACTGGCCCCCCCTACCTCAAAGGATTTTATAGTGTCTTCCAGGCTCCGGGAAGAAATGTGTCCCTGGGAAGGAGAAGCTGGTTTATATTCAATTATAAGGGGGAAACTGCCCGATTTTTTAAGTGCTTTTTTAAAATCAAGTGGATCAGGAGCATTTTTTACCTGCCTTTTAATTGTGGATAATGGTATTTTTGATTTAGATTTTTGCAGGTTTTCTTTGCAAGTATTCAGGATATGATTGAAATCCAGCAGATGTCCTTTAGCAGTTCTGCAATAATTTGAGCTCATGATTCCACCTTCAGGAAATTTTCAATTAATTTCATACCCTCTGGAGTTCCAATAGATTCCGGGTGAAATTGTACACCATAAATTGGATGAATATTATGTTTTAAGGCCATAATTATCTCTTCATCTGTTTTTGCAGTTATTTCCAGGCAGGAAGGTGTGGTTTCTGGATCACAGCTTAGTGAATGATAACGTGCCACCTGGAGGTGATTTTTCAATCCCTGGAAAATTCCCTGATGGTTATGAATTATTTGACTTTGTTTTCCATGAACCGGTTCCTGGTGGATTATCTTTCCACCAAATGTAGAAAAAATACCTTGATGTCCTAAGCAGACCCCTAAGATTGGTATTTTTGGGCCGAATTTTTTAATTATTGCTTTGCATTCTCCAAAATCCCTCTTATTGTCCGGATTTCCAGGACCAGGTGAAATAATTATGTGGTTAATTTCTTCTTTTTTATGTAAATCCTGAATCTGAAAGGGGTTCTTTTCATTATTTTTAATTACCATTATCTTAGAATTACTTTTGGAAAAATTATTTAACGGATTATTTACAATTTCCCCCACCATTTGATAGAGATTGTAAGTAAAAGAATCGTAGTTGTCGATAATTAATATCATGATACTGCACCTGAAATTTTTAAAGAATCTAAGAGTGCTTTAGCCTTATTTTCACATTCAAAAAATTCTTTTTCTGGTACTGAATCATGCACAATACCTGCTCCAGATTGTATTTTGGCCTGACTGCCATCGCAGATTAAAGAACGTATAGTTATGGCAAAGTTTGCATTTCCATTTAAAGAAAAATATCCAATTGCCCCGGCATATGCATCTCGAGGGATTCCTTCCATTTCTTCTATTATTTCCATGGCCCTTATCTTAGGTGCACCCGATACAGTCCCTGCCGGAAAAATAGAAGTAAAAGCATCTACTGCATCCCTATGAGGGCTTAAATTCCCTTTAACATGGGACAATATGTGTTGAACATGGGAAAATTTTTTAATAGTCATATATTCTGGTATTTTTACACTTCCAAATTCCGAAACTTTCCCCACATCATTCCGAGCTAAATCTACCAGCATCATATGTTCTGCTCTTTCTTTTTCATCATCCAGTAAATTCTTAGCCAGTTTTTTATCATCTACTTTATTTTTTCCCCGGGGACGGGTCCCGGCAATAGGGTATGTTTCTACCTGTCGATTTTCCACCCTTACTAACATTTCCGGACTGGAACCTATTATTTCCTTTTCACCCAGCTTAAAATGATACATATAAGGGGAGGGGTTTATTTTTCTAAGAGCATCATAAAAATCCAGTTTATTACCAGTGATTTTGTATTTTTGAGCATTGGAAATGACACCCTGAAAAATTTCGCCATCTTTTATTCTATTTTTAACCTCTAAAACCATTTTTTCGTATTGGATTTTAGAGAAAAATTTTCCTTTATTTAAAAAAGACATGCTAGGAAGAGCGGAATAGTCCTCTTTCATAATACTGCTAATTTCTTCTAATCGGGATTCCCCCCGGGTGACGTAGCGACATCTTTGGGAGAGCTTATCAAAAATTATTCCATCTAAAAATAATCCAAATTCGAATTCGGGATATTTACCTCTATTCAGGTCAAGTTTAGTGAAATATTTAGCTGCCTGGTACGAAACATACCCTACTAAACCTCCACAAAATCCTTTTTCCCCATTTGTATTGTTTAAAATCGATTTTATCTCACAGAAAGGATTTTCGGTTTGAATTTCCTCTTTAGTACCATCTTTTTCTATTTCTAAAACATTATCAGTGGCCTTTAAATTCAGTATCGGGTCGAAGCCCAGGAAAGAGTATCTGGAAAGGCCGGTATCACTTTCCATAGATTCCAGTAAAAATGCGCCGGAATAGTTAAAATATAATTTTTTGAACAACTCAAATGGATTATCATAATCCAGTGCAACAGTACTTAATGGCTTTAAATTTATATCGCCAAAAATATTCACTCCTTATCATAATTTACACCTTTAAATCTTTTTAATTTAATTTGAAATTCCAGGGATTCTTCATCTAAGACCCTGCTCATCCTATACTTTGAAGTACTATATATAACTTTGTTGTATATTTATGTACATACATACTCAAGTTTATATATTGGTGCAATTAATAGATTAATGGAGATGTTATGTGGGAAAAAGTAAGTCATAAATTCGAAAAATACCCGGCCCGTATGAATGTAGCCCGAAAAATAGTAGATTTAGGTCTGAGGGTGGATAAAACAGGAAAAATATATTGTAAAGATGTTTTAATAAGTGATGTGGCACTTTCCAGATCCGTTGGTGTGGATAGGCGCACTATTAAATCAACAGTTGATGTTATTTTACAGGATGACCAATTATCTGAAATATTTGAAAACATCCTTCCAGCAGGAGCTTTATTAAAAAATGTGGCACGCAGCCTTGATTTTGGGATTGTTGAAATTGAAGCAGAAGCAGGAAACCCGGGAATTTTATCCCAGGCCAGCGGCCTTATATCTGCAGAGGGCATCAGTATTCGCCAGGCACATGCTGGAGATCCAGAATTAGAAGAGAATCCTCGATTAACTATAATTACTGAAAAGCCAATACCGGGGAAATTATTAAGTAAATTTTTAGAAATCAGTAATGTAAAAAGAGTTTCCATTTATTGAAATAATAAATAAAATTTAATTTTTATAAGTTTATGCTATGAATCCCCCTAATCATTCTAATAAATATGATCTAGGGTTTTAGGAGATGAATAAAAAAAAATATTTGTTTCATGAAAAATAGGAGTTATTGAGTTGACTGGTATTTGTCTTCTTCGTCCAAAGCCTTTAAAAGTTCATCCCATGCTTCTAAAGATTCTTTGGCAGCTTGATCACTCATGACTTCAATGGCATATCCAGAATGGACTAAAACATATCGTCCTTCTTCTACGTTTTCTACTAAATCCAGTTTTACTTGCTGTCTAACTCCACCAAAATCCACAACAGCAATTTTATCATCATCATTGATTTCAATTATTTGAGCAGGTGCCGCAATGCACATTTAAATATCTCTCCAATTTTTATAAAACAATTTTTAAGAATATAAAGACATAAAAGCCTTTAATCTTTAAATTTTAAATTCTCATGCAATTTGTAACATGTTTATTGACCATGTGGTTCATTAAAATTTAAGATAGGTTAATATAATTTTTAGTAAAGAACCTTACATATAAAGATATGTAAGAAGAGGATTCTAAAAAGTAGTATTGAAATTATTAATTATGGTGACAGTTGCAGGTTATAAAAATGAAAATGGTAATTATTGGTGGTGGGCCCGCCGGAAGAGCAGCAGCTTTAGAATTAGCCCGGATTGAACATGAAGTTATTCTTATAGAAAAATCAGATTTAGGTGGAACCTGCCTGAATAAAGGATGTATGGTTGTTTGTGGACTAAATGATGTAGCCCGGTTCATGAATGATGCAGCTAACTTTCAAGACCAGGAAATCCTAAAATTAAACTTTGAATTTTCGTATAAAAACATGGCCCATGGTATAAAAAATACTTTAAGTAAAATAAGGCATGTTACAGAGAAGGAAACCCAAGAAGCCGGTGTTAAAATTATTTATGCCCCTGCTAATTTCCATAAAGGGCAGCTGTATGTTGAGGGAGAACATATAGAATATGATAAATTAATTATAGCCACCGGGGGACGACCATTTATACCACCTATAGATGGTGCTGAAAATGCCATAACTTACCTGGATATACTGGAGCTGGAGGAAGTTCCTGAAAAATTATTAATAGTGGGAAGTGGAATCATTGCCACTGAATTTGCATCCATATTCTCTTCTATGGGTTCAGAAGTGCACATTCTCTGTAGAAATAATTTTTTAAGTAAGTTAGATCCAGAAGTTAAAGAATATGTGGTTCAAAACCTCTTAAACAGCATAAAAATACATGAAAAAGTAGATACTATTAAAATAACCATGTCTGGTGCCATTACTTCCCAGGGGCAAATGGAGGGATTGGTTCTTTTGGCCACCGGAATTGTTCCTAACTCCAAAGTAGTTTCAGATTTAGTAAAAACTGGAAACCAGGGAGAAATATTGGTAAACGAAAAGATGGAAACCAGTAATCCTGGAATATATGCTGCCGGTGATGTAATAGGAGGGGTAGGAACTACACCGGTAGCTCGCATGGAAGGAATTGTAGCCGCCCATAATGCAGCAGGTATTGAAAATAAAGCTAATTATGAATATTTACCCTATGCTATCTCCCTGGATTATGATGTCGCTTTTTTAAGTTCAGGAAAAAAGTCATCACCTGATGATGAAAATTATTCCCAAATGGTTGAAGGTAAAATACCCGGTTCTGCAGGTCCAGGATCATTCTGGAGAGTTTTAGCAAGAAACACTGGATTTAGTAAAACCATGGTGGATATTGAAACTGGTTCAATCCAGGAATTATCATCCATTGCACCAGGTGCCCGTTATAATATGGCTTATCTATCCCTTTTAATGAGAATTAATAGGAAAACCTATGATTTTGATCAATTTGTGGAAACACACCCTTCCACAGATTCCATTTATAAATTAATGCGTTTTTTTGCCAAATATTAGGGATTAATGGTAAAATGAAATCTAAAATTGAATGATAAAAATTTTAAAAAATTTCAGAATGTGTCCTCATTACATGAAACGTATCTTCAAAGATTTATATGGAAGTATGACGCCTGCATGCACTAAAAATAATTCTCAGTTTCAAATCACAAAATTAAGAACTGTTTATATCATATAATACATTTAATCCTGGGAAATCAGCTTCAGAAAAGATTAGACATGATAAAAAGCCCACTAATTTGCTTTTAAAAAACATGAACATGGATTAATCATCATTTATTTCTCCCTTTTTTAGCCTCCTGAATAATAATATCAGCGATTTTATCTGCTGAATGGAGAACATCATCCCCATATTTCTGGGCCTGTTTTTTCATGGATCCTATATTGGATAGGGCTTCTTTTAAGGTATCCTGTAAATTTTCCAGTGATGTTTCCATTAATGCCCCCGGGAAAATACGGGACATATTATGATATCTGCCATACTTGACTCCATTTAAAGCCACTATAGGCACTTTGCAAGCTATGGCTTCATGAATCATTACCCCATCATCAGATAGCACCGCCACATCTGCCAGATTTAGTAAATCATTTACCCAGTCCACATAACCCAGATAGATTATACTGGTCTTATGGAATAAATTTAAGAACTCATCTTTTAGTGGATGGCCAACCACCAGGATATTAGCCTCAATTTCACCTAGAGAAATATTTTTTGCAGCCTGGGCCATCATTTCAAATAAAGAAGATCCTGAGGAAAAAATAATAGTGTTTTTTGTGGGGTCAAAAGATTCCGGCATTTTTTTTAATGCTTCTTCTTTTTTCCCCCCTATTATATCTGGATTTATAGGAGAGTAACATTTATATGAATTTTCAGACAGGGAATCTTGTGAAAAGATGTTTGATTCTGGAAGGATGATATTGGCATTAAGCCGGGTGCATACCCTGGTATCAGTAGGAGTATTAAGTACACCCACCCCAGGTACACGAGCTATTTTAGCAGAAATACACCCAATTATAGCACCTCCCCCAATTATACCAACTACAACATCAGCTTTAGATTTTCTTATTGCTTTTACTGCCTCCAATGCAGCAATTGAAGTTTTAAGGCCAGCTTTAGTCAATTTAAGTTTGGTAGCAGCATGTCCTCCTGCCTGAGGTATGCGGATTTTGTGCCATTTGATGCCGTTTTTTTCCATTAGAATACCAGGAGCACTACGATCCAATGCGAATTCACATTTTACTCCTTTTTTGGTTAATGCTTTTGAAATATTAAGGGCCGTGACTGCATCGCCTCCCATTCCACGACCAGTGACCATTAGTAATGCTTTCATTAAAACACCTCTATTATAGGAACTATATTACAGTTAATATTGATTATTTAATTTTTAATTAATTATATCCCTGAATTAAATAAGTATTTAATGGATATAATTGCCGTAATGAGTATTTAATGCTTTTCACAAAATATGAGTTAATTTTATTTAATTTAAGTACTCATTTAGTAGTTTAATTAATTTTTATTCATTTAAATTGTTTACAACTTTAGCTGAAATACAACTAAAATATATTTAGAGTTTGGTGAAAATATTCCACTTATAGGATATAAATGATTTTAATATTAGCCCCCATTTAACTAAAGTATTATATTAATCAAGAAGATATTAATTTAATATGAAATTCAGTCCATTTGAATCAAAAAGGCCAGATATGAACAGAATCAAAGAAATTGTTAGCGTTCTGGCAAAATATCAGTTTGGAAGTGTTCTGGACGATTTAGGACTGAGAAATAAGTTATTTTTTACTTTGAATCTGCATTTAAGGGATCCTGAAGAAGAATTTGATAGTACTGTTCCGGAAAGAGTTCGCCGGTTATGGAAGAGTTAGGAACCAGTTTTGTCAAGTTGGGACAGGTTTTAAGTACCCGACCGGATCTGGTAGGTAAAGATATTGCAGAAGAACTGTCTAAATTACAGGATGAAGCTACGCCCTTTGATTTTGTCGAAGTGAAAAGAGTACTGGAAAAGGAATTAAATAGTACATTTGAAGAAATATTTATAGAATTTAAAGAAGTACCTGTTGCTTCTGCATCAATTGGTCAGGTTCATGAAGCCCTGCTAAAAAATGGTGAAAGAGTAGCGGTAAAAGTTCAAAGACCAGGTATAGTGGATCAAATTAATAAGGATATAATCATCATGCGCTATCTGGCAGGAATGGTTGATCAGCGCATGCCTGGCCTGAAATATTATAACCTGCCGGGAATTGTGGATGAATTTGAAAGGGCCATAAAAAAAGAACTTGATTACAATCAGGAAGCAAATAATGCTGAAAGGTTTCGGGCTTCTTTTGAGGATGATGAAACAGTTTATGCCCCTGCTATTTACCGTGAGTTTTCCACCCTCCGGGTTCTTACTATGGAATATGTGGAGGGGGTCTAACTAACTGAAATTATTGATTCTGAAATAAAATTCAATGCCTGGACCATAGCTGAAAGAGGGGCAGAATGTTATTTCAAGCAAATATTTATAAATGGGTTTTTTCATGCCGATCCACACCCGGGAAATATACTGGTTCAAAAGGGCAATGTACTTTGCTTTATAGATTTTGGCATGACGGGGTAACCTGGATCAGGATTTCAGAGATAACTTAGCAGAACTTTTTGTTTTTATGGTAAACTATGATGTCAAAGGGATGATAAACCAGCTGCAGTACATGAATATGATATCGGATAGTACCGATATGGAAGCACTCAAATACGATCTTATGGATTTGCTGGATCGTTACTATGGGGCAGATATGAATCAGGTGGGTGAACTAATGAGTGAATTCAGTATGCCCACCTTACTTGTTAAACATAAAATTAGAGTTCCCCGGGACTTTATTTTACTGGGAAGGGTAATGAGTATGGCTGAAGACCTGGGACAAAGATTGGATCCTAATTTTAATGGTTTACATATAGCCAAAAAAAATGGTAAAAAGACTTATTAAAGATCGTTTAAATCCCCTACGCAGGTTAGATAACGCTACCAGTGCCCTTATTAATATGGAACATATCTATCGAGATTTGCCCCAGAGCATAACTCGCAGTCTAATGAGACTGGAAAAAGGTAATTTCAAAATGGAGCTGGAACACAAAGACCTGGATAAGTTTACTGAAACCCTAGAAAGAATTACCAACCGTATCTCAATGGCTTTACTAATATCCTCCCTCATAATTGGATCTTCTTTGGTTATTATGCCTAATGAAGCTTTAATACTCCAGAATTTCCATATTTAGGAATAGTAGGGTTTTTAGTTAGTTTTTTAATTGCATTGGCCCTGATTATTTCCATAATTAGAATGAGAAAAATTTAAATCAATAAAATTATTCACCGGCAAAGGGATTATATAATAGTCTCCTAAAACCTAATTTAATCAAAAATGGATTTTTAATGATTATTTGTTTGTTCTTAAGTACTATTTTTCTAATTAAATCCCCCATGCCCCCACCAGTGAGTACATCCATAAAATAATCTCCCCATGTTGGTTTTTTAATTGAAAGTTTCATTTCCAAGAATTTTTGGAGATTTTTACGACGTAGAAATGCTATCCAAAGAACATTAACCAGGAACATTATTACCAATCCAGTTAAGCCCCCTAATAAGAAAAAAGATATACCCAGGGCAATGGCCATAGAATGGTTCCCCACTTCACCCAGCATAACCTTCCCTTTATAATCTAAAGGAGCGTATCCCACACACCCCGCCAGCAATATGGAAGGAACCAGTAAATAAGTGGTGTTGCCGTTGACCAGCATTAAAAAGATTACCAGTGATGACATTACTATTATACTACTACATGCAGTTCCCGGCTGCATATCTGCAATATTCAGTGGTTGAATCATTAAAGCAACCAGTATAGCTGCTATTCCAAGATAGGGGTAACCAATAACCATAACCAGAATCATACCCATCCCCCGGAAAATCTGGCCCCATTCTACCGGGACTCTGGATGATTTTTTTCTGCCTAAAACATCATCTAAAAAGGCCAAAACCCCCATTACCGCCACTAAATATTTAAAAGGATATGGTAAAAATAATAATAAAGTGATAAACGGCGCTAAACCAACTGCTCGAGGAGTTCCTCCCCTTACCATCACATATAAATTTCCAGCCTTGTTTTTTCCCCCCAGTTTGCTCAATAGCAAAGCCAGAATAATGCTTAATGATGCTGATAAAATTAATGCTTCTATAATCTGGTTATACATTTTATTTATCCTGTGATTTAGTGCAAATTTGTTTAATCGCCCTTTTTTAAAGTTCATAGGTTGGGGCTATGATCAGTACCCAGAATTCAATTATGCAACTTTAAAAATAGATTTTATTAACTGATACCATATCTTAAAAGTGCGGCCATTCCACCCAGAGCCTCCAGTTGTTTCCCACCTTCATGTTCACTGCTTACCATGGTAACTTTACCCTTCATATTTTCCACCAGGTCCATGGTCTTTTCCATGTTTTCCTGGCGCACCAGTTTATCCAGAATAAGTAATTCTTCTGCAGCCCCTGCATTTACCGCATTAATAACCATTTTTTTCCCATATACTACTTTAGGGGATGCTTTACCAATTTCTTCCAGAACTTTGTTTACAGATTTCATTTCACCTGCTACACGGTTTTCAGAAGTCATCTTTTCGATGGTGCCTTTTTTTAAAATTTCAGCTATTCCTACTCTACCTCCAGTTCCAGTACTCTCTAAAATAGCATTTTTTGCAATTTTAGGATATTTTTCTTTTAAATAAGAATAGAAATCACCTTTAACAAATCCTGGCCCAGCAATAAGCAAATTCTGCACTTCTTTAAATTTTTTTAGGGCATCTACAACATTTTCATAAAAATTAATCACATTTTTTCTTCTATCTTTTTCCACAATTCTTTTTCCAGATATATTCCCCACAATAGGACCATAATAATCCACCCCGTATTGGCGAATTAAGCCCATATCCGCCACATCATCTTCCAGAATCAGTATTATAGCAGATAACTTTTTAGAAGATTCGATAGCCTGTTTTAATCTTTTAAGAGTCCATTTACCCCATTTATTTTTCTTTATGCGTATAGAAACATTTAATTTTATTTCCAGAGTATGGTGGGACCCTAAAGGAATCAGATCCTCCGGGCCTTTTACAATTATTCCGGTGGTCCTCAATTGACCAGTGTATATGTGAAAATTAATGGTTTCTACTCTTATCCCCAAATAAAACGTTTTTTTAATTCCACGGTCACTCCGTATTTTATCTCCAGTAGTATCCTGAATTCTACGGGTTGTTTTTGAAGATAATATGTCTCCCTCTTCAATTATATGAGATAAGTGCCATAAATCATCCAGGGTTTCAGGCATCAGTTCTATGATCCCTCTTTTTTTATCCTGATAAGTGATTCGCATTATAATGCCCCATGTAACAGATTTTAAATACCCATACCCTTATAAATTAGCTAAATAATTTTAATTTAAAGGCATTTTTATTTTAAATAATTTTTATTAATATTTAGTAATTCCGAGTTTAGTTAAAAGTTATTCTTAAACCTTATATTCATAGACTTAAATATTAATCTTAGATTTAGTATATTATAGTTATATCAGAACCTAATTTATTCTGTACCACTTAAGTTTTATATGAATTAAAACAGGAGTAATGATGCTATGGCCAATCAAAGTTCCACTTTTGCAGTTTTCATGAGTATTCTTGCAGGAATTATTCTTTTGATTTTTTTAGATGCGATTTTCACCTTCACTTTTACTGGATTTTTAGCCACTTATCTAACTAATTATGAAGAAAGGAGTACCGCAGTAGGTTTAATTGCTTCTTTAATTTTAGGAGTTTTATTCTTCTCCTATGGATTTATAGTAAATCCAGAATTACCATCACGAGTTTCAGGACTTGTAAATTTTGATTTTGGTGGTTTTTTAGTGGGATTGGTATTAATATGTTTATTGAGCATGGCCCTGGGAGCCCTGGGGGGATATATAGCCACTAAAGTTACCAGAGATGGTCCGGGTAATTAACATTATATAAACTATTTAATTGCAGGGGTTATAATATATTATTAAATTGTGATAAAAATGAAGATTGCGATTATAGGTGGTACCAGGGGACTGGGAAAGTGGATTGCCAGGTATTTAAAGGTAAAAAAGTTTGAAATAGTTATTACCAGCCGTGATTCTGCTTCCGGGAGTAAAATTGCCCGTAAAATAGGCGTGGAATATTGCCAGGATAATAAAAAAGCAGCTTCTCAAAGTAAGGTGGTGATTATTGCAGTACCTATAGAACACACTGAATACGTACTTAGAGAAGTGGCCCCTTCAATGAAAAAAGGTTCCCTGCTTATGGATGTTACTTCCGTAAAAGAAATGCCCTCCTATTTAATGCAGGAATTAATCAAAGAAGGAGTGGACTTTCTACCAACTCACCCCATGTTTGGTCCGCGTATTCGTTCTCTGGAAGGCCAGGTAGTTGTTTTAACCCCCTTACAAAAAAATGAGTGGTTTAGAAGGGTTTTAAATTTCCTTGAAGATGAAAAAGTTCGGGTTTTAGTTACCACCCCTGAAAAGCATGATGAAATGATGAGTGTGGTGCAGGTGCTAACTCATTTTGCCTATATTTCTATTGCTTCTACTATAGAGCAGATGGAAGTTGATGTGAAAGAATCGCGGAAATTTGCCAGCCCTATCTATAATTTAATGGTTGATACCATATCCCGGATAGTGGCCCAGAATCCTTATCTGGCTTACTCCATCCAGACACAAAACCATTACGCCGATAAAGCTCGCAGTGCCTTTATTAAAACTGTTCAGGATTTAGAAAAGGACCTGAATGTTAAAAACCAGGATAAATTTGTTGAAGCCATGAGTTCAGCTGCTAAAAATCTTAATGATCTGGAAGCCGCTCTTGGAAGATCAGATAAAGCCATATCTGCTTTAAATCAAGAAATAATTATATTAAAAAAATCAATTGGTAAAGAGGTAGGATTAAGACATATTTATTCAGGTAAAGTGCATATCGGTATTTTGAAATCTCTTGAACCTGATTTTCTCATTTTAAAAACAGGTAAACGGAATATAAGGCTTAAAATTGCCAATATTGAAGTCCTTAATTCATCTCAAAGGTGGAATTGGAAAATGAATAACGTTGAGAGTAGAGAATATGATATTTCTGCAGTTTTTTCCAATTCAAGTAATTCAAAAGTTATTTGTTCAGTTTTAGAAAGATTAGATGGCATAATCCAGGTAAGGATTCTCGATACCTATCATGGCCCCCCTATTAATGAAGGAATGGTCAGCATGACTTTTCGGATTAAGGTTCTGGATAGTACTAAAATCAAAGAAGTGGAAAAACTGATGAAAGGTTTTGGAGCCAAAATAAGATAAATTATACATTTTTTTTGTATTATAATAAGTTAGATTTGCTATTTTTATATATATCAATCTCAGGGTTTGTTAAAATTATAATTTTATAACATCTTATTAATAGTTACCGAAACATTTATATGTTATAAACTGCTTATTTATTATGGTAACCAAAGTTTACTAAAAGAATGGATTTGGTACAAATAATTATTTCCAATAAAAATAATAAATAATAATCAAGTAGTAACTAAAAGCGGGGTGTTTTATGGAAAATAAAAACATGAATTTAAAAGTTGCAGAGGCTTTAGCTCAATCAGATGTAGGTCGTTCAATAGCCAGAATTGATCCAGCATGTATGGAAAGATTAGACCTTCTAGATGGAGACATAATAGAAATAAAAGGTAAAAAAAATACTGCAGCGACGGTAGTATCCTCCCAATCAGATATCGGTCTGGGAATAATCAGGATAGATGGATACATGAGGAAAAATGCTGGAACATCTATTGGAGAAGAAGTAAATGTTAAAAGAGCCGATGTAAAAGAAGCAAAAAAGGTTGTGCTGGCTCCAGTAGATCAAGAAATCATTATCAGAGGAGATGTAAGGTCTGCTTTTATTAACAGAACCCTGGCACATGGCGATATTATCATCTCTGGTTTTAGACAACAAAAACCAGTAAGAGGAGGTCTTTTTGACGAATTTTTCCGAGAAATGGGTGATGTTTCACCACTAGGAGAGATAAAACTGGCAGTTGTCTCCACCAAACCCGCCGGAGTAGTAAAAGTAACCCCCCAAACTGATGTAGAGGTCCAAACCAGCCCGGTGGATGTATCTAAAATAGAAGGAGTAAAAAATCTGGTGGATGTGACTTACGAGGACATTGGTGGTCTCAAAGAAGAAGTGAAAAAAGTAAGGGAAATGATAGAAATCCCCTTGAAACGACCAGAACTGTTTGAAAGACTGGGAATTTCCCCACCTAAAGGTGTACTGATGCATGGACCACCTGGAACTGGTAAAACATTACTGGCAAAAGCAGTGGCCAATGAAAGTGATGCCCATTTTATAACCATTAATGGTCCGGAGATTATGAGTAAATATGTGGGTGGATCTGAAGAGAGGTTAAGGGAATTCTTTGAAGAAGGGGAAGAAAATGCTCCGTCCATCATATTTATTGATGAACTAGATGCCATTGCCCCAAAAAGAGAAGAAGTTAGTGGAGAAGTAGAACGACGAATCGTAGCCCAATTACTAACCTTAATGGATGGCCTGAAATCTAGAGGTCAGGTCGTGGTAATTGGTGCTACTAACCGACCAGATGCACTGGATATGGCCTTAAGAAGACCCGGAAGATTTGATAGGGAAATTGAAATAGGGGTTCCTGATAAAGAAGAAAGGAAAGAAGTCCTCCAGATACACACCAGAGGTATGCCTCTGGATGATAACGTGAATCTGGACGAGATAGCAGACATTACCCATGGATTTGTTGGAGCCGACCTTGAATCTCTTTGTAAAGAGTCCGCCATGCGTGTTTTACGCAGGGTATTGCCTGACATAAAAGCAGATGAAGAAATTCCAAAAGAGACCTTAAAAAAGATGATTGTAAATAAATCTGACTTTAAAGAGGCTCTTAAAGAAATTCAACCATCTGCTTTAAGAGAAGTACTGGTTCAAGTCCCTGACATCAGATGGGATGATATTGGGGGTCTTCAAAGTGCCAAACAGGAACTACAAGAAGCCGTGGAATGGCCCCTTAAGTACCCTGAAAGCTTTGAAAAGTTTGGAGTGAGACCACCTAAAGGAGTTCTAATTTACGGTTCCCCTGGAACCGGGAAAACATTACTGGCAAAAGCAGTGGCCACTGAAAGTAAATCCAATTTCATAGCAGTTAAAGGCCCGGAACTACTTTCTAAATGGGTAGGAGAATCTGAAAAAGGTGTAAGGGAAGTATTCCGTAAGGCCAGACAAACCGCCCCTACCATCATATTCTTTGATGAAATAGACTCCATTGCCTCCACCCGTAGTGGTTCCAGTTCAGATTCTGGAGTAACTCAAAGGGTGGTGAATCAGTTACTAACTGAAATTGATGGTCTGGAAGAATTACAGGATGTAGCAGTTGTTGCCGCTACAAATCGACCAGATATGCTAGATGCAGCACTTTTAAGACCTGGTAGGTTTGATAGGCATGTTAAAGTAGAGGATCCAGATGAAGATGCTCGGCTGGCAATTTTTAAAGTACACACTAAAAAAATGCCCCTGGCAGATGACGTGGATATTGAAAAACTTGCCAAGAAAACAGAAGGATATGTCGGTGCAGATATTGAATCTGTATGTAGAGAAGCCGCCATGCTAACTTTAAGGGATAATTTAAAAGCGGAAACTGTTGAAATGAAATATTTCAAAAAAGCCATGGAAAAGGTTAAGCCTAAATCGGGAGAAGAAGATATGGTGCAGTACCATTAAAGTAGTTAATTTAAAATGAAGAGATTATTTCTTAAAATATCTCTTCATTTCTTATTTTTTAAAATGAGAAAAATATTGATAATACCTGCTTAAATTCAATCCTATTTTTAATTATTTATTTGATTAAATAACTTAATCTGCCAGATTATTAAGAACAAAGTTATATTAATCTGACTTTTCAAATCAGTATATAATAATTAATAAGAAATTTATTTAATAGTTATAAATTAAATAATTCAAGTTATTAAACTATTTTAAATTAATATTGTTAATGATAAATATATCCATATAGTTATTGTAAATAAATGGTGATATAATGCCCTATGAAGTAAAAGACATGTCCCTGGCCCCTCAGGGTAAAAAAAAGATAAAATGGGTTCAGAATCATATGCCGGTTCTGGAGCATATTAAAAAAGAATTTAAAAAAACCCGACCTTTTGAAGGGATTACTATCGCTTCCTGCTTACATTTAGAACCTAAAACTATAAATCTAGGCCTCACACTTCAAGCCGGAGGGGCAGAAGTAGCCATGACCGGATGTAATCCCTTATCAACCCAGGATGATGCCACTGCAGCTGGAGCTGCTTTGGGATTGAATATGTATGGTTGGAGAGGGGAAAACAATGAAGAATACTATCAGAACATACACCGAGTATTGGACCACCAGCCCGATATTCTTATTGATGACGGGGCAGATATGATATTTTTGGTTCATAGAGAGCGAAGGGAACTTATTGAAAATTTAAAAGGTGCTTGTGAAGAAACCACCACCGGAATTCACCGATTAAAAGCCATGGACAAAGATAATGCACTTGAATTTCCAGTTATGGCGGTAAATGATGCCTATACCAAATATTTATTTGATAACCGATATGGTACCGGACAGTCCACCTTTGATTCTATTATGGGTGCTACCAACATGCTTATTGCCGGTAAAACTGCCGTAGTTTGTGGATACGGATGGTGTGGTCGTGGAATTGCCATGCGCGCCTCAGGTCTGGGAGCAAATGTAATAGTAACTGAAATTGATCCCATAAGGGCACTGGAAGCAAAGATGGATGGATTTAGAGTAATGAAAGTTTTAGAAGCAGTAAAACATGCTGATATACTGATTACTGCCACTGGAAACATTGACGTGGTCTCTGGAGAAGATTTCCAGAATATGAAAGACGGCTGCATCATGGCTAATTCCGGACACTTCAATGTGGAAATCAATCGTGATAATCTGGTGGAAATTTGCCAGTCCCATGAAAAAGTTAAAGAAGATATTGAAGAGTTTTTAATGAAGGATGGAAGACGATTTTATCTAATGGCGGAAGGTCGTCTGGTTAATTTAGCTACTGAAAAAGCCCAGGGACACCCAGCAGAAATCATGGATCTTAGTTTCTCCATGCAGGCTCTTTCTGCAAAGTACTTGCTAGACGAGAAGGTGAGTCCAGGAGTATTAAGAGCCCCCGATGAAATTGACCTCCATATAGCCCGGCTAAAACTTAAAGCAATGGGATTGGAGATTGATGAGTTAAGTTCTCGCCAAATAGAATATTTAAACAATTGGGATGAAGGAACCTGAAAATCTTCTTTTAATTAAAATTATAAAAGAATATATTGGAAGACCATAATGAGTTTTTTCCGCCTTATTGATAAAGGAAAAGGTCCTGTAAGGCTTTTTGTAGGTGGTGTGCATGGTAAGGAAGGTTTAACTACAATCCATGCCTTAAAAAAAATTCAAAGTGCTGATGTGAAAAAGGGAAAGCTGATAATATACAATTGTGATGCAACTAAATACATTTCCACCCTGGATAAAGGATACTACCATACCCCCTTAGGGAAATATATAGTGGGACTGATACGCCATTATAAACCCGAAATGTATGTGGAACCCCATTGCTACCGGTATGACAGTTATAATAGATTAACCGACCTCCAACGTCAGAAAACAATAGGAGTCCCCCCCTTAATAGAGCTGGAAAAAGGAGTACTAATTGGTTCAGTCTCACCCCATATACGCACCAGTTTATTTAAAAGAGAAGATGTTTGTTTAACCCTGGAAATGCCCTGTATTCATAAAGAAAATAATTATGGGCATTTAGAACATTCACCTCATCCTGATTTATCACTGGAATTATATACCAAACTATTAAAAACCCTGGCCGGTTCCAGTAATAGGAAAAATCTGGAAAAAAAAATGACTAAAAATTATCCCCGCCAGGTGGAAACGGCCCGGGAATATGCCCGTGATTTTTTTGGAGAATACCCTCCTTTTTAATTTTTAAAACCTGATTTTTTTTAATAGGAGTGGGAAAAATTAGTATTGACCATTATGTAAAGCAGCTAATTAATCTGGTGGAATTAGAAAAAAAAGCAGAAATAAATGCCATGTTAAGGGAGATTAAATATTTCTCTCCCCAAAAAAGAGAAAAAGTAGGTCGGGCTATAAACCATCTCAATGGAAAAATAACCGGACAGGAATTAGGTTTCAATCTGGTAAAATATGGCAGAAAATCTCAATTCAAAACTGAAATAAATACAGGGGATCTGGTACTTATAAGTAGGGGAGACCCTGTTAAAAGTAAACTGACCGGAACTGTAACTGAAAAAGGAAGCCGCTTCATTATAGTGGCCCTGGAAAAAGTCCCCCTGTGGGCTTTAAAAGAAATCCGTATTGATTTATATGTTAATGATATAACTTTCCGGAGAATGATAGAAAATCTGGAAAAACTGAACCCCCACACCAAAAAAGCCCTGCAATTTTTCTTGAATAATGAAAAATCCCATTCTATTAAAGTAGCTAAAGCATCAACTTCAGCAGCAGATATTGATAAAAATCTTAATCACTCCCAAAAAATAGCTATTTGTATGGCAATGGCCAGTAATGATTTTTTTTTAATACATGGACCATTTGGAACTGGTAAAACCAGAACACTGCAAGAAATAATTGTTCAAGAAATAAAAAAATGTAATAAAGTTCTGGCTACTGCAGAAAGCAATACCGCAGTGGACAATCTGGTTGAAGGTTTAGGGGAAGATATAAATTCTGTGCGTCTGGGCCATCCCCAAAGAGTATCCCGTAAAAATATAGAAAAAACTCTGGCCTATAAACTTGAAAATCATCCCCAGCACTCTAAAATAAGGGGAATTGAAAAAGAAATTGAAAAAATAATAGCTAAAAGGGACCAAAACCATAAACCTTCCCCCGCATTAAGGAGAGGTTTAAGTGACACTCGAATACTGTTAAATGCAGTTAAAAGAAGAGGTGTTAGGGGAATATCTCCTAATGTAATAATTTCTATGGCCCGATGGATAGAATTGAATAAAAAGGTGGAAGATTACCACCTTAACATTCGGAAGATAGAATCCCATATGGTAGCAGACATTATTAAAAAAAGTGAAGTGGTTTTATGCACCAATTCATCTGCTGCACTTGATTATCTAAAAGGTATTAAGTTTCAGGTGGTGGTAGTGGATGAAGCATCCCAAAGTACCATACCCAGCATCCTCATACCTCTTTCTAAAGCTAGAAGATTTATTTTAGCTGGAGATCATCGCCAACTACCTCCCACCATATTAAACCCCCAATGCAAGCCCTTAGAAAAAACTCTGTTTGAGAAGTTAATCCGAATTTATCCTGAAAAATCACACATGTTAAATATACAGTACCGAATGAATCCGGTATTAATGCAATTCCCCAATCAAGAATTTTATGAAAAGGGAATTAAGGCTTCAGGAAAAGTGGAAAAAATTAATATTGCTGATCTGGAATTAAAAAATCCAGACGAAAATACAGCTATAAATAAAAAATTTGAGACTTTAATAAAAAAGATTTTAAGGCCACAGCCTTTGTTATTTTTAGATACCCTCAATCTACCCCATCATTATGAAAAACGATCCAAAGGCTCAACTTCAATAAAAAATATTATAGAAGCAGACATAACCACTATAATCTCGAATATGATGATAAAAAGTGGTATAAAGTCCGAAGATATAGGGATTATCAGCCCCTACGATGATCAGGTAAAACTAATCAACCCCCACACACCTGCCGAGGTGCACACTGTTGATGGATTTCAGGGCAGGGAAAAAGAAATAATTATAATATCTCTGGTAAGAAGCAATCCAAAAAGAGAAATAGGATTTTTAAAGGATTTAAGGAGACTCAATGTGAGTTTAACCCGAGCAAAAAGGAAATTAATTATTATAGGAGATTCTTCTACATTATGCAGCCATCCCACTTATACTAGATTTGTGGATTACCTCAAAAAACACGATTTTTATGAAAATGCCCCGGATTTAATCTCTTTAAATAATAAAAAGTTTGAAAAGTGAAATAGGTTTTTAAACGTCTTTATTAAAACCAGTCTTCCAGGCTTTTTTGAGTGCTATCCAGATTTTTTAGTTTTTTAAGGGCCCCTGCAACTCTTTCTTCTGAAAAACTATGTTCTCCACATAAAAAATCAATAACCCCTTCTTCATCAGGAGCGTGCCATTTTAATTCATAATCATCCTTAAGTTCTGGCTTTAAAAAAATGTCCCTTAATACATGAGGATCTGATTCCAGATCCAGGTTTAAATTTTCAATGACATTAATCAGAGTTTGATTGCTCTTTATTAGTTTAATACCTTTTTTAGCACCTATCCCCTTTATGCCTGGGTTAAAATCAGTTCCCACCAACAAAGCAACGTCTACAAGCTGTTCCCTGGAAATTTGTAAATGTTTCAGGATACTATCCAGTTCCAAAAGCTCAGGATCTGCTAAATTGCCACTTATAGTAAGATTTCTTACCACCCGGGGAGCTCCAAACAATAAACAATCATAATCCTGGGAAGCTACTGCCCATGCATCCCCTTTTTGGACCATATAAGATGCTTGAGCTTCACCTTCACTAACAGCTTGAATAAAAGGCATTCCCATTAAATTTAAGAGTTTTTTTGAACTTTTGACTATTTCAGGGGACATTCTTGATGATCTAACAGCAAATTTACGGGCTTCTTCAATTTCACCCCTTTCCAAAGCAGTTTTCCATTTTTGTTCAGATTCTCGACGAACCTCAATCCTTTTACTGATAGTTTCTCCTTTGAGCTGGTGAGAAACACCATCAAAAATAAATGCCGGTTTTATACCTTTTTCTACCATTGCAGAAGTCCGGTAAAGTATCCCACTCAAGTGAGAAGTTACTCTTCCACTCTCATCCATGAGAGGAGTACCATCTCTTTGTCGTATGCTAGATAAAAACTGATATAAACTATTAGCTGCATCAATAGCCACTATTTTACCATCTAAATCTTTAATGGTAATTTTTTTCGCAGAAATAATATCTTTAAATTTTACTCCCATGACCAACACCAGATTATTTATCAAAAAGAGTTACTGGAAAAGTTTCTTTGATTCTAATGAGGATTTCATCATTACGAATGATGTTATAAGTTCTGGTAAGCATCATGGAATCCGTGTTGAAAATTGTTTTTAAATCCGCGGAGGGTTCTTCCAGTTGCACTGATTTAATTTCACGGCGTGATTCCACTTGATGTTTTTTTAAAATTCTTCCAATGGGAATATCTGCCCAGATAATATCCTCTTTAAAATCATTATCAATTCTATTTATGGGAATATATGAAATGGCATGGATTAATGGCTCATTACTGCCAATAACTACTACTCTATAGTTAACTGTATCCCCCTGAGCAATGGCCAGCTCCCGGGATATTTTATGGCCTGCCGGGATGAATTCCTGAGTTAGTGTTTTTATATTAACTCTTCCACCGGTCAAAACATCCAGAATAGTGGTCACCGAACCATCTGTAGACAAAAGAATCTTTTGAGTATTGGACAATGTGCCCATAATTTTTTCCAGTCGATTGACTTCGTCCATTACATTAATATCCATTAACTTCCCCCTTTAATAAAGACAAACTAGGATTAGATATGATTCTAAATGTAATAAAGGTGTTTTATTTAATAAAATCTGAAGGATCAGATATCTCCCCTTTGATTGCTGAAGAGGCAACCACCGCCGGATTTGCCAGGTAAACTTCTGATTCAGGGTCACCCATACGTCCCTTGAAATTACGGTTGGTGGTGGATATGCTTACTTCTTCAGGGGCTAAAACCCCCATATGAGCCCCTAAACACGGCCCACAGCCAGGATTGCACACTATGGCACCAGATTCTATGAAAATGCTTATTATTCCTTTTTGAATTGCAAGATTATATATTTCTGCTGAAGCAGGGATTACAATCATCCTGACATCATCATGGACCCTGTTGCCTTTTAATATGTCTGCAGCTTGTTTCAGGTCTTCGAACCGCCCATTAGTGCATGAACCTAAAAAGGCCTGATCAATATGAGTCCCTTTAACATTATTTAAAGGTTTAACATTATCCACATCATGAGGACATGCAATCTGAGGTTCCATGGAAGTTACATCCAGATAGTATTCTTTTTCATATTCATAATCACGATCACTGGTATAAATCTGGAATTTATGGGAAATTCTTTCCTTTAAAAATTCTAAAGTGGATTTGTTGGGTTCCATTATACCATTTTTGGCCCCCATTTCCACCGACATATTGCAGATGGTCATTCTGCCGGCGACATCCATGTTCTCAATTGTTTCCCCGCAAAATTCAACTGATTTATAGGTGGCACCATCTACCCCCATATCCCCAATTATTTTCAATATAACATCTTTAGGAGTAGTATGATAATCCAGAGACCCGTTTATTTCCAGACGATAAGATTCCGGGACCATGAACCATGTTTTTCCTGTTGCGTAAACCAGAGCCATATCAGTTGCCCCCATACCTGTTGCAAAAGCTCCAAACGCCCCATAAGTACAGGTATGTGAATCAGCCCCTACAATTACCTTTCCAGGTTCTACAAAACCTTTTTCAGGTAAAACATGGTGACATATCCCTTCCCCATGATTATAAATATTATTTATGTTCTGATCACGCGCAAAAAGTCGAGTTATGCGCTGAAATTCTGCAGAACCTATATTATTGGCAGGAAGATTATGATCGTACACTATTACTATTTTTTGAGGATCCCATACCTTTTCTGCTATCTTATTAAAAGTTTTAATGGTAGGAGGGGAAGTTCCATCATGAGTCATAGCCAGGTCTATATTTGCTTCTATTATTTCTCCTGGCGAAACTTCCTTTTTGCCTGCAGACCGGGCCAAAATTTTTTCTGTGATATTCATTTCTATTCCTCTTTTCTATCAGGCTTAACAATTATCCGAAATTTTGATTAATGGAAAGTAATTTAGTATTTTAAATCTCGAGAAGAAGGTTAATTGATTATAAATCTACAGGCCCCCTCACCGTCTTTACAATTTGATTGAAAAGCTTATCATTTATATATCTGCCTTCTTCTCTGCTTTTTTTTACTTCTTCCACTATTTTACATAGTTCGTCCTTAGAAACTTCGATCCCGCAAGCTTCCAGCTTAGCCTTGACTGCCCTGCAACCTGAATGTTTACCCAGAACTATACGACGATGATGACCAATTAATTCCGGTAAAAAAGGTTCATAAGTTAATGGTTCCTCAATCACAGCATCCACATGAATACCAGATTCATGTCTGAAAACATTTCGACCTACAATAGGCTTATTATGCGGTACCACCATTTTAGTATGCTTTTCTACCAGACGGGAAAGTTCGTAAAAGACTTTTATATTGAAGCCCAAATCCACACCATACATTATCTTAAGGGCCATTACCATTTCTTCTAAGGAAGTATTTCCAGCTCTTTCTCCAATACCATTCATGGTAGTAGAAATAGCGTTAGCTCCGGCTAAAAGTCCAGATATGCAGTTAGAAAGTGCCATACCGAAATCATTATGGCAGTGCAGTGCAATGTCTGTTTTTAAGTGGGATCTTAACTCTTTGATTAAAAAATCCATTCCCTGCGGATTAATAGCACCCACAGTATCGGCAATATGTATGCGATCCACGCCGTATTCTTCTGCTTTTTTATAAATTCTTTTTAAGAAATCAAGGTCAGTACGGGTGGCATCTTCAGCAGAAAATGCTACAAATATCCCATGATCCTTGGCATATTCAATGGATTTCATACATACATTGAGTGCCTGTTCCCTGGTTAGCTTCAATTTATGTTCTAAATGCAAATCTGAAGTTCCCATAAATGTTATTATTCCATCCACACCGCAATCAATAGCCACATCTATATCTTCTTTTTTGGTACGGGATAAAACCAGTATATCTGCATCCAGATTTTCATTTACTATGCTGCGCACTGAATTTTTTTCCTGTTTAGATACTATTGGAAAACCTGCTTCTATTTGATGAATTCCCAATTCATCTAATTTTTTGGCTATTTCTAATTTTTCAGGGGTCCCCAGGCAAACTCCTGGAGTTTGTTCTCCATCTCTAAGAGTAGTATCGTATATAGTGATATCTTTTGGAAATTTAAGTTTAGCTTCCTTATTAAAAGGACTAACGTAATATTTCAAGTGTTTCCCACCTTAATTTTTATATTCTTTTCCAAGCATTGATATGGAATGATAAATCGATTAAAAATTATCCTTGGAAGTTTAATATATTGATACATAACATTTCAATTTAATTAATTTCCTAATTTCTTTATCAGGCACTATAAAGATTATCACTGCAGTTATCTTCCGGTAGTTAATTCCTGAAGCTCTAAATTTGAAAGTTTCATTAAAAAATAAGACAGTAATCTAAATTTTTTTGATAATCCCTGCCATTTTAAGCAGCTATATAGTATTTAAATTAAAAACTATTTAATAAATAAAATAAAAATTTTTTAAAATCATTTTATATGGCTCTTTGAAAACTCACAAATCTAAAAGTTCAAGGTATGACTGACGCTCAAATCCTTCAGATACTCCTAATTTTTTATAGATCTGGAAAATTTCATCTCTGACTTTTTCATAGTCATCAGCTTCTGGAATTTCCTTTTCAATTTCAATATACTGGCCTAAATTATGGATGGTATCCAGACTTATTATCATATCATTTAGATGGTATATTTCCCTATCTTTGGTTACTTTTTTTTCTCCCTTGAATCCCAGGCATTCAAATATTTTGGCAGTTTTAATTGAATCTTCCACCATTACTTCCACTTCAAGCCGGGTTTTGCTTAAATCATCTATTTTCGAACCTTTATAAGTCATATATACCTTCATACCATCATCCGAAGGTATTTTACGAATCCTTAACGCCTCATCTGTTTTAGCAAAATCACGGTGCGGAGCATTGAAGTAAATATCATCCTGCCGTTGTATACCTTTATTTTTAGCCCCCATCCTTATCAATTTTTTTCTTACATCATCAAAGTCATCTATTCGAGCCTTTACTTCTACTTCCAGCACCCCATCACCTCTAATAAATTATAAAATAAAAGAACCCCTCAGAAAATTTGAAGCCCAATAAAATATAGTAATCGAGTATTACCATTGTATTTCTTGTTTTCCAGTTTCTTTTTGAATAAACAACTCCAAATAAGTTTTAGAGTCTTCTATTTGATCTAAATAATTCTCCAGTAATCTTTCAAGAGCCTCATATGGAGCTAAAATCTTGTCTCTTTCTTCGTAAATGGTTTTTTTTGTCGATCTTTTATCTTTCTCAGTTAAATTTTTTTTAAAAATGCCTCTTTTAACCGGCTCTTCTTTCAAAGATTGTATTTTATCAAGATATTCTTTGCGAATGGATCTCGTATCCATATGTAAATTAAATTTGATTTTTTCCAGTATTTTTTTATAATTTCTTAATTTTACAAGTAAATACATGGCTTCAGCCAGTGAAGATGGTTCGATTTCCAAACCATCTACACCTACTTCTGCTATTTGTTTCTGGTAAAACTTGGGATTCATAATATTACACTCATTTAAATAAGATTTCAGGAAAAGCAATATAATTGGATTAAATCTTTAATTAATTAAGCTATTAACATGATTGACTATAATTAAATAACCCCCAGCTATAAATTTTATTTTTAAGTATAAATTTTTTTGTATTTGAATTAAGAATAGAGTATTTAAATGGCCAAATTAATGTTCTAAGGTCCGAAGATAAATAAAAAAGAGTATATGGGCAATAAAATTTTCCATTTAATACTACCAATTCCAGACATAGAATCATCAAAACAGGATAACATTTATATAAGCATAGTCCATAACATTTTATAGTGATAGTTTCATTTGTTTTGTTTTAAATTACTCCCTTTAAATAGAGATAATAACAGAATGATAAAAAATTAGGGACTATTAATAATTAAATCTGATTATTTAAAAAAAAATAGAATATAACCACTACTTTTTAAGTACTGCATTAATCTAATATAAATAACGGTTTTATACATTTTATATAAATAAGATTATTCTAACTACTGGGAGGTATATTAAATTGACCGATGTGGAAATCAAAGTGGAAAACATTGTTGCCTCGGCTACTCTTGGAAAATCTATTGATCTTCCTACTGTTGCTAAAGCACTTGAAGGTGTTGATTTTAACCGCGAACAGTTCCCGGGTTTGGTTTACAAACTTAAGGAACCGAAAACTGCTGCTTTAATTTTTGGTTCTGGGAAATTGGTATGTACTGGAGCAAAATCTATAGCTGACTCTAAATTGGCCATAAAAATTACTGTGGACCAAATGAGAACTATGGATCCGGACATTCCTGAAGAATTTGAAATAAAAATTCAGAATATAGTTGCTTCTGCTAATTTAATGAAAACTTTAAATCTGGAAGCGGTTGCATTAGGATTAGAAAATACGGAATACGAACCAGAACAGTTCCCTGGGCTAGTTTATCGTTTAGGTGAACCAAAAGTGGTTTTACTTCTCTTTGGATCAGGAAAAGTAGTATGTACTGGAGCCAAGAGCAAAGAAGACGCCAAACTAGGTGTCGCTAAAACTCGAGACCGGCTCGAAGAGCTGGATTTGATTTAATTGGTGATATTTTGATTAAACTTGTAGTTTTTGACCTTGACAATGTTATTATCGATGGTGAAGCCATAGACGAAATTGGAAAGTTAATGGGTATTCAAGACCAGATAATGGAAATAACCAAAAAGGCCATGGAAGGCGACATGGACTTTGAAACCTCAATAAAAGAGAGAGTTAAACTTCTTAAAGGTGCTCCAATAGATGAGATTTCTGCTTTAGCAGATAAAATGCTGCTAATGAATGGAGCAGAGAAGGCAATAAAAGATCTAAAGAAAAAAGGCTATAAATTAGCCATAATATCTGGAAGCTTTGAAAACATAGCCAACCCTATTAAAGAAAAGCTGGGTATGGATTATGCGTTCTCCAATGTATTGCACGAAGAAGAAGGTATTTTAACCGGTGAAATAAGTGGTCCTCTGGTAGAAGGATCTAAATATGATGTTTTATGCCAGATAGTTGAAGAGGAAGGCCTTACTCTCGAAGAATGTGCTGCAGTTGGTGACGGTGCAAATGATATTTCCATGATTAAAGCAGTTAAATTAGGAATAGCATTTAATGCAAAGCCTGCTTTAGTAGAAATAGCAGATGTTTCCATTGAAAGCCAGGATCTTGGCGAATTAGTCCCTCTACTGGAAAAATTCAATGCTGATGAAAAAGAAAAAGCAATTTCAGCTATCATGGAAGGTAGTATGGATAATGCCATAGAAAAAAAGGACGAGTATGAAAAAGTTCTTTCTAATATCTCCGAAGAAAGAGATAAACTTAATCAAAAGGCTAAAAAGCAAAGGGAAATTCGAGATGAATTAAATGCTAGCCTTAAAGAAAATCTCAATATTGCCATCGAATTTAGAGATAAAAGAAACAAGATTAACGAAGAAGTTGAGAAAAATAAAAAACTTCGAGATAATGCTAACAACGAACTCAAAAAGATGGAATGGACTTCTGGAAGAAAGGAAAGATTTAAAATCGAAAATGAAATAAAGAAAATCGATAAAATAATCGAAACCCGTGTCATGGATATAAAGAAAGAAAATCAACTAGTAAAAGATGCTAATGAACTCAGGAAAAAGTTAATGGAACTTCAAGAAGATGAAAAAGTTCAAGAAGAAGCCCAGGAACTTAAAAAAGTATCTGAAGAGTATCATGCTAAAGTGGTTGAACTTTCAGAGCAGGCGCAGGAATTCCACGAAAAAATGCTGGAATATTTCCGTAAAACAGATGAAATTAGGACTAATGCCGATGAATCCCACAAAAAATTTGTGGAATACAAAAACCAGGCCTCTCAAAAGCATGAGGAATTTAAATCTGTCCTGGGTGACATTCACAAAATTAATAAGAAGTTGGGTGGCATAAAATCACGAAGAAGAGATATGGAAAGCAGGACTTCCCGGAAGAAAAACCAGGAAGAAAAGGAAAGAGCCGAAGAAATTTATCGCAAATTCAAAGAAGGTAAAAAACTATCTACTGATGAGTTATTACTTCTACAAAAACATGACGTTTTCTAATATTTGCGGATCGGCTTTTTTGAGGTTTAAAAACCTCTTCCACATTTATTCTATATATTTTTAATTAGATACAGGTGTGTTTATGGAAAAAGATAATTCTAAATCTAAAACATCTAAATCTGATGAAAAAGAAAAGAAAATCGAAACTTGTTATACTTGCAATGAAAAATTCGACATTAATGCAGATGATTTTAGTCACTACCATTATGGTAAATACCCCATGTGTGACTACTGCAGCCAGTTTTACGGATTTTATAAATAGCTCTATTACGTGAAAATTATTTTTAGTGGTATGGTACGCGAAATAGAGTAATAATATAACTTATATTTTTTAATAATTTTATAAAATATAGGGCTTATTTTAAATAACATCAGTCATATCAGTTATATAAAATTAGGAAAATTTTGTGTGATATCATGCATGAGGTCATTATCTGTGAGAAACCCAAATCCTCTGAGAAAATAGCTCAAGCTTTATCTCCCCATGCGGAGAAAAAGACTTATAAAAAAGTAGCATACTGGGAATTTGAGGAAAAAGGGAAAAAAACCACGGTTTTATCTGCTGTGGGGCATCTATATTCTTTAAAACCATTAAATCCGAAAAATGAACATTTTTTTGATTTGGAATGGATTCCCCTTTATGATATAGATAAAAAAAAAGCTTATGTTAAAGATTATGTAAATGCCATTAAAAAATTCGGTACGGGTGCAGATATATTCATTCATGCCTGTGATTATGATATAGAAGGTACTTTAATTGGTTATAATGCATTAAAATACATTTGTGGCGATAAGAGTGTGGAAAACGCACTTAGAATGAAATTTTCTACTCTAACCAAACAAGATGTGCTCAATGCTTACCAAAAGCCTATAGATTTAGATTTTAATCAGGTGGATAGTGGGATCGCCCGGCATGTGCTGGACTTTATTTTTGGGGTGAATATTTCCAAAGCACTGATGAAATCTGTGCGTGAATCCACATCTCGTTTTATTAAGTTATCGGCAGGGAGAGTACAAACTCCTACTTTATCCATACTGGTAGATCGAGAAAAAGAAATTCGTGAATTTGTGCCGGTTCCTTACTGGATGATAAAGGCCCTTATTGAAGAGGGCATAGTTGCAGATAGTAAAAAAGGAAAGATATGGGACAAAAAAGAAGCAGAAGCCGTCCTTGCTAATTGCAAAGGTAATGATGCTGTGGTGGACAATATAAACGTCCTCAATACTACCAAAAAACCACCGTTTCCATTTGATCTGGGGAGTTTACAGTCAGAGGCTTACGGTGTTTTTGGATTTAGTCCTAAGAGAACCCAGCAAATAGCTCAAAATCTTTACAGTGAAGGTTATACTTCCTACCCCCGTACATCATCCCAAAAATTACCTAAAAGTATTGGATACGAGGGCATATTAGAAAAGTTATCTAAAGATTCTACCTTTAAAAAACAAATTAATAAACTTCCTACACCTTTAAAACCTAATGAAGGTAAAAAAAAGGACGAAGCTCACCCTTCTATTCACCCTACCGGAGTGTTGCCAAAAAAATTAAGTACTGATGACCGTAAACTTTATGAACTTATTGTTTATCGATTTATAAGCGTTTTTGGAGAAGATGCAACTTTAGAAACCATGAAAACAGAACTTAAAATTGGTGAAGAAGATTTTCTATTCCGTAGAAAACGCATTTCGTATAGGGGATGGTTAGAACATTATCCTTTCCGTAAAGTGGAAAATGATGAGTTTCCTGATATTAAAAAAGGTGATCTGCTTAAAGTTAAAAAAATACTGTCTGAAGAAAAAGAAACAAAACCTCCTGCCCGTTATAATGAAGCATCATTAATAAGAGAACTGGAAAAAAGAGGTCTGGGTACAAAATCCACCCGTGCAGACATAATAGCAATTTTATATGACAGGAAATACATCTATGGAAAACAAATTACGGTAAATCAGTTAGGTGAAAATATCATTGATACCCTTCGGGAGTATTCCCCACAGATTACCAGTGAAGAATTGACCAGGCAATTCGAAAATGAATTGCAGGAAATAATGGCAGCAGAAATTACCAAAGAAAAGGTCATTGACGATGCTAAAGAAGAAGTAATTTCTATTCTGGAGGATGTGGAGAAAAGTAAGCTGAAGATAGGTCAACAGATTTACGATGCCTATCAGGAAAGTCGTATCGTGGGGGAATGTAAGTGCCAGGGAAATCTGGTACTTAAATACTCCCCCCGTAATAAGAGTACTTTTGTAGGATGCTCTAAATACCCTGACTGTAATGCTACCTACTCTTTACCCCGAGGGGCTAGTGTTTTAAAGACAAAATGTGAAAAGTGCAGTCTCCCTTTAATTTCATTTGGAAAACCTCGCCAGAGAGTCTGTTTAGATCCCAAATGTGGTCAGGAAGGTAAAGAAACCAAACCAGAAATAGTGGGTAAATGTCCAGAATGTGGTAAAGAATTGCTTAAGCGTTCAGGAAGATATGGGGAATTTATAGGATGCGGTGGTTTTCCTAAATGTCGTTTTACCCAGTCAATTGAAGAAAAAGAGGCAAATAAAGCAGGATAAAAAATTGATATCTGGATAATTTTTTAGCTAATAAAACCTGTTTTTTTTTATTGTATCCTCCTCTATTTATTTTTCTTTGTTTATTATAAAATCTTTATTTTTATCAGGTATCACCTTGTCCCAGCATTTAAAAAATATTAATAATTTCATGGGATTAATTTTTCAATAAATCTAAGCAAATAATGATAATAGTTAAATAGATGTAAATATGAATTTAAATCGAATATAAGAAAAATTGTAATAGGTACTTTATAGAGGAGGTTCTATGAACTTTAAAGATAATTTATCCAAGCTTAAACCTGTTATCATAATCCTTTTGCTTTTTTCAGTTGTATTTTTACTCCGTGCAGAGGCATACAACATTTCCGGAGTCCCTGATGATTCAAAAGATTTTTACAAAGATGATACTGGTCTTCCCTATTTTAGTGAGATGGATTCATATTATAATTACCGTTTAACTGAAAGTTTCATTGAAGATGGAATAATTGGAGACACCACAAAAAATGGAGTGGCATGGGATCTCCATTCTTACTATCCTCCAGGGAGAGAGATAGCTTATCCTCCGCTGATAATTTATTTGACAGCGGCATTTTATTATCTGGCAAATATATTTGCAACCGTGCCTCTTACCGTAGTGGCCTTTTGGACCGGTTCTTTAATAGCATCTCTTTGTGTTATACCCGCCTACTTTTTTGTGCGTAAAATCAGTAATGATTATGGAGGTATAGCTGCTGGAATTTTAGTAGCCACTGCTCCTACTTATTTTTCACACACCTTTGCCGGGTTCTTTGATACAGATATGTTTACCATACTACTGCCCTTGCTGATAATATGGTTTTTTGTAGAGAGTATAATGGCTCCCAACCCTAAAAAACAGGTTATTTTTGGAGTTTTATCTGCCTTCAGTCTTTTATTATTCTCCCTGGCCTGGGTAGGATATATATTCTATCTGGTGCTTTTGGTGATTTTTGTAATTGCCTACTTCATAATTTCAAGATATATCATTAAACTTAATCAAAAGGCTGTTTCTGAATATCCTGACAAGTTGAAATGGTTCCTGGATCAGAAAGAACTGGTTTCATTGGCCACATTATTAATAGTGGGTGTTTTGATGGTGGGAATATTCAATGGGTTTTCCTCCATCATAAACTCTTTGCTGGGATTAGCAGGTGCCACTCAAATCCAGAGCCTGGTACAAAGCACCGCTTACCCCAATATTTATGTATCTGTTTCCGAGTTACAGGTGCCTTCTTTCATTAACCTGGCAGGAGGTGCAGGAGGTATTTTATTACCCAATCAAGCCTCAATGGTAGGGGGAGTGGGTGGCCTTTTAGTATTCCTTTGTGGAATTGGAGGAATAGGAACCCTAATATTAAAAATGAGAATGAATTCAGGTTCCAGGTCAGTGAAAAAATCAAAAAAGAAACTTCCAAAGTCTAAAAGAAAAAACAGATATTCTGAAAACAAAGAAGAAGTTCCTGTTAAAAATGATACTGTGGCTTTATCCCAGGAGCAACTATTGAAAATAAAAAAAGAAACGCTTCTATATTTAGTTTTATTATCAATATGGGTATTGATGACTGCTTATGCTTCAACCAAAGGTTTCAGGTTTGTTGCGGAATTCTCAGTGCCTATTGGCCTTAGTGCTGGAATTTTCGTAGGATATGCAGTGGAATATATAAGGGACAACCTCACCAGTGCCAGTACCCTGGCCCTGGTTGCATTCATTGCCGGTGCCTTAATTGCCTTCCCCTTAGGATTAACTACCATTATTGTCCTGGTTATAGGCTTAATATTAGGTGGTGTGGTTTACTTGGTTAAAAAACCAAAGTTAAGGGGAACCATAGTCATGATACTGGTGCTTCTGGCTGTTATTTCAGCACCCCTGGCTGGAGCTTATGTTATATCTTCTTCAGTAGTCCCTGGAACCGATGATGGTATGTGGAATTCCATGGAATGGATTAACAATAACACCTCTGAAAATACCGTTATCACCTCATGGTGGGACTTTGGTCACCTTTTTGCTGCAGTAGCTGATCGGCCCGTTACCTTTGATGGAGGATCTCAAAACACCCCCCGAGCATACTGGGTTGGAAAAGCAATGCTAAGTAGTAATGAAACTCTTTCAGCAGGTATATTCAAAATGTTAGCCACCAGCGGTGACGATGCTTACCTGACCCTGGATAACTATACCAATGATTCTGGTGAAAGTGCTGAAATCCTGACTAAAACTCTGGGAGTGGATAGGGAATCGGCTTTAGAAATAATGACCACTGAATATAATTTGACACTTGAAGAGTCAAGGGATGTTTTACAGTATTCTCATCCTGAAAATCCATCATCATCTGTATTTGTGGCCAGTGCAGACATGTTAGGTAAATCCGGATGGTGGGCTTACTTTGGAAGCTGGGACTTTAATAAAAATGAAGGAACCAGGTCAAGTTACTTCCCTGCATTGTCAACTTCTCAACCACAACAGGTTAATAACACTACCGTTATCCAGACTCTCAATACCATGGCCGGTGATACCATGGTAGGTGTAATTGTACAGGAATCTGCTGATGACGTTAATGCTACCATTGCAGTAGGAGAAAATGAAACATTCCAGGCCATCAACCCCCACAAATTAATAATTATCCAGGGCAATCAGATTCTTAAAAATGAAATTGTGGATAATGAAAGTACTTTGAGTCTGGTGGTTATTGGAGAAAAAGGGTCTTACACCACGATCATAATGGATAAAGCCCTGGAAGACTCTATGTTTACCAAACTATTCCTGATGGGTGGTTTCAACCAGACTTCCTTCGAATTTATCCATCAAGAACCCGGCGTGGTACTGTGGAGGCCGGTATAAAATAGTTTTTTGAAAATGAATATGAAGGATTAAAGGGGAGGTCTTTTGTCCCTACCCCCAAATTTTTTTTTTAATTTGATTTAATTAATTTTTTAATAGTTAGTGGTGAATATATTATTTTCTGGAAAATGATTCACTGTATTTAAAAATAGAATGCTTTTTAAAATTTAAAGAAAGGTTTCAAAACTAATATTAATCTAGAAGGGATACTAATAAAGCGATGTAAATACTTAATATCTTTTTGTCATTTTTACTCGAAATATATCAGTAGCACTGACCATGCCAATAATTTCATCTTTTTCTTCTACCAGAAGCCTCCAAACCACATGATTGACCATTTGATGAGCAGCCTCTTTCAACGTTGCTGAAGGTGATATGGTTACCAGATCCCTTTCCATTACTTCCCATGCCTTTACTTCACTTAAATCATCGCCCTGAGCAATGGCCTCCAGTACATCCCAGGTAGTCACAATTCCCGACTTTATGGCGTCTTTAGTTACCACAAAACTTCCCTTTCCGTCCTCTACTGCATTTTTAAGGACTTCTTCCAGGCTTTCGTTTTCATCTATGGTATCCATATTAGTTATCATCACATCCCTAACAATCATATTATCACCTCAAATGAATTATTATATTTACCCCTATAAAAATATTACATTAAATAAATAGGAAAAGATTAATAATAGTCTTTAATAAACAGATAGTTGTATATTGTATAATAATTAAATCTATTTTTATGTTTCAGCTAGTTTCCCGTGAGTTTTATGGACATTGACGAAAAAATAAAGAAAATTGAGGATGAGATTCAAAAAACACCTTATAACAAGGCTACATCTCACCACATAGGTAAATTAAAGGCCAAGCTGGCTAAATTAAAAGAAGAATCTTTGCAAAGAAAGGGTTCCTCAGGTAAAGGTAAAGGATTCCATGTTAAAAAAGCAGGAGATTCCACCGTAGTTCTGGTAGGTTTTCCTTCAGTTGGTAAATCTACTTTATTAAATGAAATTACCAATGCCGAATCAAAGGTAGGGTCTTATCAGTTCACCACACTGGACATTGTTCCCGGAGTCATGGAATACAAAGGTGCTCAAATTCAAATTTTTGATATACCTGGAATAATCACCGGGGCTGCTGGAGGTAAAGGAAGGGGCCGGGAAATTTTATCAGTTTCCCGTAGTGCAGATCTAATTATTATTGTAATGGATGTTTTTAACCCCAATCACCTGGACATAATATTAAAAGAACTAAGAAACGTGGGGATACGTCCTAATGAAAGTCAGCCTGATGTTAATATTAAAAGAAAGAAGTTAGGCGGAGTACATGTATCTGCTACTACGGAACTTACTCATTTAGATGAAAAGACCATCCGTTCCATTATCAATGAATATGGAATGCATAATGCAGATGTTCTACTTAGAGATGATGTTACCATAGATCAATTTATTGATGCCCTGGAATCTAACCGTACTTACATATCTGCACTGGTGGTTTTAAATAAAATAGATCTGGTTGATGAAATCTATCTCAATGAAATAAAAGAAAAATTCCCTGATGCCATTCTTATTTCCGCCAACCAGAAAATGAATATAGAAAACCTTAAAGAGGAAATATTCCGTCATTTAAATTTAATAAGAATATACATGAAACCCCAGGGACAGAAAACAGATTATGAAGAACCTCTTATTATACAATCAGGGTCATCAGTTATAGATGTTTGTAGTAAGTTGCATAGAGACTTTGTAAAAAAATTCCGCCATGCCAAAGTATGGGGAGAATCTGTTAAATTTGAAGGCCAGAAAGTAGGGCCTGATCACATACTGCTGGATGAAGATGTTCTGCGAATTATAATAAAAAAATGATTTTTTATAGCAGGGGGAGTTCCCACTATAAGTATTGCTGAAGTTCATGGTGCCCAAGCACAAGAATAATTTAAAAAAAAAAGTGGTGTTAAAATGAAATTAGATGATATAACCATATCCAAAGCTATTGTGGAAGAATTTATGAATGATTTCATTGATTATATGGATATAGATGTGGCTATAGGCGGAGGAGGTCCTGCGGGAATTACAGCAGGTTATTACTTGGCCAAAGCCGGGCTTAAAGTTGCTTTATTTGAGAGAAAACTCGCTATAGGTGGTGGAATGTGGGGAGGGGGGATGATGTTCAATAAAATAGTAGTCCAGGATGAAGGAAAGCGCATACTGGATGAATTTGGCATTAAATCCCATAACTATGAAGATAATTATCATGTTTCAGATTCTGTGGAAACCGTATCCACACTTTGTTCTAAAGCATGCCAGGCTGGACTTAAAGTTTTTAATTTGATGAGTATCGAAGATGTGATGATACGTGGGGAAAATGTAGAAGGGCTGGTTTTAAATTGGAGTTCAGTTGAAATGGGAGGATTGCATGTGGATCCCCTTACCATCCGTTCCAAGGCAGTAATAGATGCTACTGGTCACCCCTGTGAAATAGTTAAAGTAGTACAGGATAAAATGGGTGCTAAATTAAATACAGAAACTGGCAAGATAATGGGTGAAAAACCCATGTGGGCCGATGTAGGTGAACCATCCATATTAGAGAATACAAAAGAAGTTTACCCCGGATTGTATGTAACTGGAATGTCATGCAATGCAGTTTACGGTGCTCCCCGTATGGGACCAATATTTGGGGGAATGCTCCTTTCAGGAGAAAAAATCGCCCATATGCTGATTGAAAAGCTTAGATGATTAATTAATTATCTTTAATTTTTTTATTCTTATATGGATAATGCATGGAATTAATGGTAAAAATGAAAAGTAAAAGTCTGCAAAAAGTAGTTTTTATTACCGGTACCCCTGGTGTGGGTAAAAGTACGGTCGCATCTTTATTACAAAAAAAATTACCTGCTTATCTAATCAGTATTAATGAACTTGCCAGTGAAAAAAGATTATTTAAGGGTGAAGAACCAGATAAGGGATATAAGATAGTAGATATACCGGCTTTATGTAATGAATTAACTTCTAAAATTTCTAATAAAGAGGGCATAATACTGGTTGATGGTCATTTAAGTCATTATTGTCCAATAAGTGATCTGGTGATTGTATTAAGATTAAATCCTGATTTTTTAGCAGAAAGACTGAAAAAAAGAGGATATAACTCCTTAAAAATTCAGGAAAATCTGGAAGCCGAAGCCCTTGGTGTTTGTTTAATGGAGTCCTATGAATTACATCCTGAAAAAGTTCAAGAGATTGATACCAGTAAATTATCTTCAGAAGAAGTTGCAGATGAACTAATTAAAATCATAAATGATGAGATATGTTATCCTCCTGGCAAAGTGGACTATCTACACTGGATGGTAAAAAAATAATTATTTATAAAGTATTAAATATATTATAATATGAATCTAGTTTTTACCTTTTAATATTTAAATTATGGAAAAGGTTTTTAAATAGATAAATACAAATCAGTTATAATATTCTTCTTGTACCTAAGTCCTGGATTAAATTTATGAATATCTTTTTAATCAGGTTAATTCTGGTCAATTAGAAAGATCAGGATGAAATTTCTAATATATAAATTATATTGTCTAATAAAAGAGGTTCGACCTTGAGTAGAGGAAGAAGGCCAAAATGGATGATTGAATTAGGTAAAGAACGAATAGACATCCTCTTTAATTTGGCAGAAAAAGAATTCTCCCAGCATCCAGAAAGATCTCATCGTTATGTTAAATTGGCCAGGAATATATCAACAAAATATAATATTAAAATGTCAATGGAGTGGCGGCGTAGATTTTGTAAAAGTTGTTATAAATTCCTTAAACCCGGCAAAAACAGTAAAATAAGACTTTCTAATGGAAAAGTACATTTCAAGTGTTTGGAATGTGGAAAACTGATGCGATTGCCTTATATAAAGGAGAAAAAGCAAAAAAGGAGAAATAAGATTGAGTCTTACCTTGTCAAAAAAAGAGTTAATGAATAGATCCCTTTCAGCCATGACCATTAATATTGGAAAGGCAGGGATAAATGATAATGTTATTGAAGAAATCAAAAGGCAGCTTAAGGCCAAAGAAATGGTAAAGCTGAAATTTGCTAAAAACATATCTTCAGAAAAAGAAACTTATATTACCCAAATAGTGGAAAAATCAAATTCCAATCTCATAGATTTAAGAGGAAACGTTGCGGTAATATTTAAGAAAAAACGTTAATTAGGAGGCCAAATATGAGTACAGTTTATGATGTGCCTGCAGATTTACTTATAAATCAAGTTGCAAAAGAATTAACCCAAGAAAAAAAGGTTAAGCCCCCTGAATGGGCTGACTTTGTAAAAACTGGTGTGCACAAAGAACGTCGGCCAGAAAGCAATGACTGGTGGTATGTTAGAAGTGCTGCTATCCTTAGAAGAGTTTATATGGATGGTCCAGTAGGTGTAAACAGCCTGAGAACTCAGTATGGTGGTAAAAAAGATTTAGGTTCCAGCCCTGAAAAATTTAGAAGGGGAAGCGGAGCCATAATTCGAGGGGCCCTGCACCAGTTAGAAGATGCTGGATTCCTTGAAAAAGTGGAAGGCGGTAGAGTAGTCACTTCTAAAGGCAGGTCTTTTTTGGATAGAACATCAGTCTTAGTAAAAAAAGAAGTTCCTGAACTGGCTAAATATTAAGCTGATAAAATCAACATTTTTTATCAATGACTCGGAGGCCAAATATTGAGCGACTTAGAAGAAATACGTCGTAAAAGAATGCAGGAATTGCAACAACAAGCTGCGAATTCTGAAAACCAGGAACAAGCACGTCAAGAAATGGAAATGCAGAAAAAACAGGTTTTGATGCAGATACTTACTCCTGAAGCTCGCAGCAGGTTAGCCAATCTTAGATTAACCAAGCCTGAATTTGTGGATCAAATAGAAGTGCAATTAATTCAGCTAGCCCAGATGGGCAGGGTTCAATCTAAAATCGATGACAATCAATTAAAAGAGTTGTTAAAAAAGGTTTCAGGGCCTAAAAGAGAGATCAATATAACTCGAAGATAATCACAAGATCACTAAAATGAAAGCAGGTATATTATACAGTGGAGGTAAGGATAGTTCCTTAATGGCTGTAATTCTTAATCGAATGGGTTTAGAAGTGGAACTGGTAACTTTAAACTTTGGAGTCTATCCTTCCTGGAAGCCTGCATTTGAATCTGCTTCTCTTTTGGGTTTTAAACATAAAGTTATGGAAGCAGAAGATAAAACACTTGAAGAAGCAGTTAAAGTTATCACGGAAGATGGGTTTCCTAATAATGGTATCAATCTCATACATAAAACAGCTTTAGAGTTGCTTGCTAAAGAATATGTTCTCATTGGAGATGGTACCCGCCGAGACGATAAAGTCCCTAAAATTCAAGCCAGTGAAATAAGAAGCTTTGAAGATAGGAACAATGTGGAATATACCAATTTACAGGGTTTTGGATATCGAACCATTGATAGACTCTCATCCCATCTTTTTGAATTTAAAAAAGAAAAAAGCAGCCTGGAAAATAATTCAGATTATGAAATAGAAGTTCGATGTCTCCTGGATGAGATCCATGGCAAAGGAAGTTCCAGTAGTATATTTCCCCTCCATTATCAGACTAGAGTTATGGGATGGAAAAAGTGATAATCTTCAGGTCATGTTGATTTGTCCTGAAAATGTGAAATGTTGATTTAAAATTTACTGGTGGAAAAAAAATGAGTAGAAATAGACCATTAGCTAAAAAATTAAGACTTGCTAAAGCAAATAAACAAAATAGAAGGGTTCCTATGTGGACCATGCTTAAGACTAACCGTAAAGTGCGGACTCATCCTAAAATGAGGCACTGGAGAAGGAATAGTTTAAAGGTATAGGAGAGGTTCATATGGAAAGAGTTTATATTATACCACTTAGAAAAGTTAAAAACGTTCCCCGAACTATTAGAAGTCCTAAAGCGGTTCGTTTAGTTAGAGAATTTATACAGAAACATATGAAAGCTGAAGAAATAAAGATAGATGCTTCTGTAAATGAAAAAATATGGGAAAGAGGAATTCAAAAAGTTCCCCCAAAAATTAAAGTTAAAGCAACTAAAGAAGAAGATGGCGTTGTAGAAGTAACCCTAGTTGAATAACTTAAAACCGGTGAAGCATGATTAAGAGAATCAATCTCAATGGAAACCCCAATCTAGGAGTTTATTTATCAGTGACTGATGAAGTTGCTCTGGTGCCTTTGCATATTTCCGATGTAGTGCTCAATACCATAAAAGAAGCATTAGAAATAGAAGTTCTTCAAACTTCCATCGCAGGTAGCAGTCTGGCAGGCGCACTAACTGCAGGGAATTCCCAAGGTTTCCTGGTTTCTCCGTATACCATGGATAGAGAAATAAATGCACTGAGAAATGCAGGGATTGAAGTGGAAAAAATTCCAGATAAGTACACCGCATTAGGAAACATAATGATGGTAAATGATAATGGTGCCCTGGTAAGTCCTCTTCTATCTGATAAATCATTAGAATTGATTAATACGTTTCTAGAGGTTGATGCTCAAAGAGCTACTATAGCAGGATTCGACATTGTAGGATCTGTGGCTACAGCAACTAATAAAGGCGCATTATTACATCCCCACACATCTCCTGAAGAGTTAAAATTGGTAGAAAAAATTCTAAAAGTTCCTGCTGATGTGGGAACAGTTAATAAGGGAGTGAGTTTGGTAGGGGCCTGTTCTGTTACCAATTCAAATGGGGTAATAGTAAGCGAAAATACTACTGGTCCTGAAATGGCAAGAATTGAAGAAGCATTTGGCTTTCTTGAGGGATATTTATGAAAACAAAGATATTTAAGATTCAAGGCAAGTTTTTGATGGGAGAGAAATTAAAACATTTCACCAAAGAACTTAAAGCCACAAAAGAAGAAGACATTTACGAAAAGATTTATTCTGAATTTGGAAGTAAGCACCATATTAGCAGAGAACAAGTCCAAATCGAGAAAATAGAAGAAATTTCTCTAGAAGAATCGCAGGATTCTATGATTAAAGCTATATCCGAAAGGTGATTTTATGGAAGACCAGCAGCGTTTAGAGGAAATTGCAAATGAACTAAATATATACCAGAGCCAGGCCGAAATGCTGCAGCAGCAGATTGAATCTGTTAAAGCATCTCTTAATGAGCTAGAAATTTTAGAGAATACTTTAAAAAGCATTAAAGACGGGAAAGAAGTGGAAGCTCTGGTCCCGGTCGGTGCTGGTTCTTTTGTTAGTGCAGAATTAAAAAACACTGATGAAATAGTTATGAGTGTGGGTGCTGGTGTGGCTATAAAAAAGAAATTTGAAGACGCTTCACTAACCATTACCACCCAAAAAGAAGAGTTAAGCAAAGCTATGAATCAAATGGTGGAAAATCTGCAAAAGATTTCAGCGGTTATTGCTAGATTATCTCCTCAAGCTGAGGAACTTATGCAAAAAGTAAGGGGAAGTGGGCAGTAATTGTTTAATGCTCTTAAAAAGAAGTTCAGTAGCACGGTAGGTAAGCTTACTGATAAAGTTTCTCAAGAAGCAGAATCAGAAGGCTTAAAAAATGAAGATAGTTCTTCAGAACAATCGGCATCTTTGAATAGGGAAAAGAAGATTGAAAAAGTTTCTTCTGCAGAAGATGACTTGAAAAAAGTTGAAGCAAAAGAAGAATCTAAACTTCCTCCCTCAGAAAAGGAAAAAGAAGTAAATTCTGAATCCAAGTCTTTCTTTTCACGTTTTAAATCAAAAGAATCTGCTAAGAAAGATGAAAAAGAAGAGGGATCAGTAAAACCCACTGCTCAGGATAAAGCTATTGAAGAAAAAGAAGAAGATGTAGATGGTGATAAATCCAGCATTTTCTCCTTTATTCAGGAAAAAACTTTATCTGAAAAAGACGTGGAAGACATTCTGTGGGAACTGGAAATGTCTTTATTAGAGAGTGATGTAGCTTTAGAAGTTGCAGAAACAATAATTAACTCGGTTAAAGATGATTTAGTGGGTAAAAAAATAAAAAGAAGCAGTGATGTTGAAGATTACACCCGTCAGGCCCTGAGAAATGCTATTTCCAATATTTTAGATGTGGAAAATATAAATATAGAGCATCTTATTAATAAAAAGAAAGCCACTGGGGAACCACTAATCATCATGTTTGTGGGAATTAATGGTACTGGCAAAACCACCACCATAGCCAAGGTCTCCACCTATTTTATTAATAAAGGATACACTCCGGTAATTGCTGCTTCTGATACATTCCGTGCAGGAGCTATAGAACAAATTACCCATCACGCTGAAACTATTGGGATTAAAATAATTAAGCACAAAAAAGGTGCGGATCCAGCAGCAGTAGCTTATGATGCAGTTTCGCATGCTAAAGCCCAGAAAAAAGATTTGGTGCTGGTTGATACTGCCGGGAGAATGCAGACTAATATTAATCTGATGGATGAAATGGCTAAAATAAAAAGGGTAGCTCAGCCAGATTTAATAATTTTCGTAGGAGATTCTCTTACAGGTAACGATGCAATAGAGCAGGCCGTGAAGTTCAATGATACCGTAAACCTGGATGGTATTATTCTAACTAAAGCAGAGGCCGATTCTAAAGGTGGCGCTGCACTATCTATTGGTTATGTAATACAAAAACCAATTCTATTTTTAGGTACCGGACAATCTTATGAGGATTTAATTGAATTCAAGTCAGATTGGATGGTTGATCAATTAATTTAGCTATTTTTGATAATTTTTTTAAATTTCTTAAAAAATATAAAATTTTAGTAGTGGATATGGAACTTACATTTCCCTAAATATATTTTTTTTATACCCTCATTTTAATCCACCAAAGACCCCATAATTATAACACTTCCACAGTACATCCACCTTTTTAAATCCAGATTTCTTCAACCATTCTATATGGCACATCATTTCCACTGGTTTATCTTCCTGACGATACATCACAGGTAACCATTTATTTTCAATTTCTTCTTCAGAATAATTTTTACTCATGAACTCTTTCCATTTATCCAGATAAATATCTGCAAATAATTTGTAGATCCTAAAACCACGTCGGCATTATAAAAAGCCCCCCCTTTCACCAAAGATTGATATATGAAGTTATAAAAATCAATTTTAGCCTGGCCATTTTCCAGGTGATGAAGAGCCAGTGAAGAAATAATAACCTGGTAATCCTCTTCAAGTTTTAAGTTCTGAAAGTTAGATAATTTATAAATAAGAAATATCAGAATATTTTGAAAGTTTGTTTTTAGCCATTTGAATCATTTTTTCCGCCAGATTGACACAGGTTATATGGGCATTAGGAAATCTTTCCTTCACTTTTTTTAGAAATATTTCCAGTACCACAGCCTAAATCCAGAACTTTAATATCATCTTCATGGGCAAAGGGAATGGATAATATTAAAGCATCTAATCATTTCATGGTAATGGGGAATTAAAGTTAATATAATGTCATCATATTCCTCAGCTTCTTCATCAAAATGTTTTTTTATTTTCTCCATGAAATTTTTATTTACCTGCATTCAATCACGTCGACTTTTGATGTTATTTTTAATATAAATAGTAGTAATCAATGATCTTTTTATAGTTTTAATAATATTATAATGAAATGAAAAAAATATTTTGTATAAATTTAAGAGAATTATTTATTTTAGAAAATGATAAAAATTTCTTATAGTTGTATTTTAGAATTAGTAAGATACAAAACCGGGTTAAAAAAGATATGAGATTATAAAAAGCTTATTGAATATTAAAAATCATATTTGAATGGACAATAGAATGATTTTTGAGATGATTTTGGTTTTAGAAATACAGGCACGGAGGTGTTTGGTGATTAGTCTTTAAAATAGGATTAATGTTACAATTTCCCTGTACTAAACCAGCAGTACTAAATTTAAAAGAATTATTTATGAAAAAGAGTTTAATTAGGTGAAAAATCAGAAGATACTTAATTATCTCTGTCACAAAGCAGCTGTCCCCCTAAACCAACATCTTCTGCTTCTACTTCCCGGATAATAATGGTTATTGTATTCTCAGGAAGTTCCATTATTTCACTTGAAACTTTAGTTATGGCTTTTACAAGTTCTCTTTTTTGCTTTCGAGATAATTTATTACTATCAATATGTATAACAGGCATTTTATCACCCTTCAGTTTTACAGAATATTTTATAGTTTATTAATTATTATCATATAAATTTACTTAAACCAATATCAAGATATATTAAAATGGTGGTTTTAATGAGTGTAATTGCAGTTTTAGTTGATAATTTATTTGAAGACGTGGAATACATCAAGCCTGCATCTGCTTTTAAAAATAAAGGGCATGAACTGATTCACATTGGTATTAATAAGGGAAGTGTGGTTAAAGGAAAAAAAGATACAGCCGTTATTATTGACCCGGATATAGAAAAATCCCATGTTGATGATTTTGATGCGCTCCTGATACCCGGTGGTTACTCTCCAGATATTTTGCGTATAAATGAGAATGTAGTAAAATTTACCCGGGAATTTGTAGAAAGTGGTAAGCCAGTATTTGCTATCTGCCATGCCCCACAGATTTTGATAACAGCAAAAGTTCTAAAAGGCCGTAAGATCACCGGATGGAAATCAATAAAACAGGATATAATAAATGCCGGTGCACAATATCTTGACCAGGAAGTTGTAGAAGATGGTAATATAATATCCAGTAGATATCCTGGCGATATCCCTGAATTTATAAAAGCCACACTTGAAAAACTTAAAAACCCATAGTATAAAAAAATCTCATCGGTCAGTAGCTTTATAAAAAAGCCGTGCCAATTTTAGTTAAATGTGATTAATAATAATGTAAAATGGATATGCTGATAATTATTAAATTAACCCTGTAGTCTCACAAATGTAAAACCAAAGTGGGCCTGCTATTACAGATAATTAATATCAGAACAGTAAAGGAGGAATACGTATAATTGGCGAAAAAGAACTTATAAAATTATTTCCTAATTTCAAAGAACATGTACAGCCTTCAGGAATAGATCTTCCCCTGGATGAATTATACATTCAAAAAAGTCCGGGTTCTTTAATAGACAATGAAAAAAATTTACCAGAGCTGGAAAAATTAGAACCTCCCATTTATATTCTGAAACCGAAAACTGCCTATCTGGCCACTATAGATAGAAAAATTAAGATTCCTAAGGGTTTTTCCATGCTTTATCTCCCTCGATCTACCCTCCTAAGGTCTTTCATATCCGTACATACTGCTGTAGGTGACCCTGGATTTTATGGAACCTTGCAATTCATGCTATATAACTATGGTGAATTTGAATACCAGCTAAAGCAGGGGGAGCGTATTGCTCAGGGAGTGGTATTTGAAGTAAGTGGATCTGGAGAATATAAGGGCTCTTACCAGGAAACAGAATCATAATTTTATTAATCCTCCAATGGAAAAATAAATTAAATGGCCCTATCCAGGGCATCCACTGCTTCTGGATTGGCCAGGGTGCTTATATCGCCCACATCCTCTGATTTAACCTTTGCTTTAATCACCCTGCGCATAATCTTTCCTGAACGGGTTTTAGGAAGGTCATCCACAAAGCCAATATATGATGGACTGGCTATAGGACCTATTTCTTTTCTAACATGATCTCTAAGCTGATTTTTTAATTGAGGGTCGGCCTGGTATTCCTCACCAAGCACCACAAATGCAGAAATTTCTTCACCTTTAAGCAGGTCTGGTTTTCCGACCACCGCAGATTCCACCACAGAAGGATGGCTAACCAGGGCAGATTCAACCTCAGCTGTACTTATTCTATGCCCCGCCACATTTAAAACATCGTCTTCCCTTCCCTGAATCCAGTAATAACCATCCTTATCAAGACGGGCCACATCACCACTTAAATAATTATCAGGAAATTTACTCCAGTAAGATTGCACATATCTTTCTGGTTCTCCAAATAATGTCCGGAACATGGCCGGCCAGGGATTTTTAATAATTAAATGTCCGCCCCCTTTAGTTAAAGTATTTCCTTTATCATCTTTTATTTCTGCTTTAATGGTGGGGAAAGGTTTAACTGCTGACCCTGGTTTTAAAGAGGTTATAGGTAAGGGAGTGATTAGATGCATACCGGTTTCGGTTTGCCACCAGGTATCCATAATGGGACATTTTCTATTTCCTATGTGCTGGTGGTACCACATCCATGCTTCTGGATTAATGGGTTCGCCTACAGAACCTAAAATTCTTAAAGTGCTCATATTATATTTTTGGGGCCATTTTTCCCCATATTTCATGAACAGACGAATGGTAGTGGGAGCGGTATAAAAAATACTTACCCCATATTTTTCAATAATTTCCCAGAATCTTCCAGGATCAGGATAATCCGGAGTCCCCTCAAACATCACCGAAGTGGCACCCAATATTAAAGGGGCGTATACAATGTAACTATGGCCAGTAATCCATCCTATATCTGCTGCACACCACCATATATCCTGATCTTTAATGTCAAATACAAATTTAAGTGTGGTGGAGACTCCCACCGCATATCCTCCATGAGTATGGAGTACTCCTTTAGGTTTTCCTGTAGTACCAGAAGTATAAAGAATAAATAAGGGGTCTTCCGAATCCATTTCTTCACAGGGGCATTCCATGCTTTCATTTTGGATGACTTCTTCCCAATATACGTCCCTTCCTTTCTTCATATCCAGATCGCAATGGGTGTTTTTTACCACCACCACTTTTTCAAGAGAGGGAATATCCTCCAGTACTTCATCTAAAGTATCCTTTAATTTTAAAAGTTTTCCTCTCCGGTGAAATCCGTCCGCTGTGATTGCAACCTTTGATTGAGCATCTCTGGCTCTTTTATGGAATGCTTTAGCCCAAAAACCAGAAAACACCACGCTATGCACTGCACCAATACGGGCACAGGCCAGCATGGCTATGGGCAGTTCCGGAATCATGGGAAGATATATACTAACCCTGTCGCCCTTTTTAATCCCTATTCTTTTAAGGGCATTAGCCAGGCGATTTACTTCACGGTACAATTCAAAATAAGTGAATTTACGCACTTCCCCTTTCTCACTCTCCCATATGTAGGCCAGTTTATTTTTTCTACCAGATTTAATATGGCGATCCAGAGCATTATATGCAATATTAAATTTTCCATCTAAAAACCAGCGCACATAGGGAGGTTTCCACTCTAAAACCCTATTATAATGCTTAAACCAAACCAGGTCCATGGCCATCTCATCCCAGAACCATTCCGGATTAGCAGCTGATTTTTCTAAAAGTTCATCATAATCTTTAATACCATGCAAATCCATCCATTGCTTGATATTGCTGTTGGATACTAATTCTTCATCTGGCTTGAAAATACGTTCTTCTTTAAGCAATACATCTAAATTTTTCCCCATTTAAAACCCCTGCCTTTATCATTTAAATTAAATAATAATTTTATATGAATTATATTTTGTAGCAGGGTGTCTGATCTAGTGTGAAAATTCACCTGTTATCTGACTTTAATTTCACACACAAACAATTATTTAGATTTCCCTGATAAAAGTACAATTGAATATTCATCATATATTAAAAAGAGGCCTTAAGAATCGGAATATTT
>JAHRFX010000075.1 GCA_019084405.1 Methanobacterium sp. | reverse complement strand
TTTTTGAAATTGATGTTTTAATAAACAATCTTTTTTATTTGTCTTAAACTCATTATTTTCAGGAATAGAAACCTAAAAACTTTTATAATGAGGGGAGCATAGTATTTTCTATGACAAAACAAAAAAATACATGTTCCAGTTAATGCTTTGTTTGATTAGGTTTATAAAATTTCCTCAAACAAAATAGAAAATATCTTTCAAAAAACCTTTCCTAAAAGTGTTAAGAGGCTAATGAAGATTAAAATAGGAGTAATGTCACGAATAAACATTAAAATAGAAATTCAAAACCAGAAAGAACTTTTTGACATTTAACCCCCAAGTTTTTGACAGAGCCCATTTTTTTTACAAATATTTTTATTTAGTAGATAGGGAATAGATTATTCATAGATAAAATTCCAGTAATCAGTTACTAATGATGGAATTTTAAACCTAGAAGCCAAACCAATGAGGATAAGTCTATGTACATAGAAAAAGTAAAAAAGAACATGAATTTACCGGAAACGGTGCGTATATTTGATACCACCCTCCGGGACGGCGAACAAACACCGGGTGTGGCCATAACTGTGGATGAAAAGATAGGTATAGCCAAAAAATTGGACCAGCTAGGTGTAGATGTTATTGAAGTGGGGTTTCCAGCTGCTTCTGAAGGTGAAAAGGAAGCAGCAAAAGCAATTTTAGATCTGGGATTAAATGCAAAAGTCTGCGGTTTGGCAAGGGTTTTGAAAAATGATCTAGATGCAGTTCTGGATAGTGAATTGGACTACATCCATACCTTTATTGGCACTTCTCCTCTGCATCGAGAATACAAACTCAAAATGAACCAGGAAGAAATACTGGATAAGGCAGTTGAGGCAGTGGAATATGTGAAAGACCACGGGGTGCTGGTGGAATTTTCAGCTGAAGACGCCACCCGGACTGAATTTCCCTTCCTTACTGAAATATACCAGTCAGTGGAGGATGCCGGGGCAGATTACATCAATGTACCGGACACAGTAGGGGTCATGGTTCCCACTGCCATGCACTGGCTTATAAGGAAACTTAAAAAGAACATCAACATTCCTATCAGTGTGCACTGTCACGACGACTTTGGACTGGCAGTGGCCAATTCCCTGGCTTCAGTGGAAGCCGGGGCCCAGCAGGTACATGCCACCATAAATGGCCTGGGAGAACGGGCAGGCAATGCCTCTTTAGAAGAAGTGGTCATGGCCCTCATAACTCGATACGACATACCCATGGATATCCGAACTTCCCAACTGGTTAATTTATCGGATTTTGTCTCCCGCATCACCGGGGTTAGAATGCCACCTAATAAGGCCATTGTAGGTGAAAATGCATTTGCTCATGAGGCCGGAATCCATGTACACGGGGTTCTGGAAAAGGCTGAGACCTATGAACCCATCACTCCGGAGATGGTGGGGCACACCCGGAGAATTGTACTGGGTAAACACACCGGGGCCAATGCTCTGCGCTCTAAACTGGACGAATACGGCATTGAGATGAGTGAAAAACAGTTCTGCACGGTTTATGATCAAATCAAGGACCTGGGTGATAAGGGTAAAAAGGTGACTGACGCGGATTTAAAGGCCATTGCAGTAACTATACTGGGGCGGGCCAAAAAAGAAACAGTGAAACTGGAAGGATTTGCAGTTATGACTGGAGAAAATGTGATGCCCACCGCCACCGTGAAACTGCGCATCCATGATGAGCTAAAAACTGCCTCTAAAACAGGGGTGGGACCGGTGGACGCTGCCATAAATGCTATCCATAGTCTGGTCAGCGAAACAACCGATATTGAACTTAAAGAGTATAATATTGAAGCTATAACTGGTGGTACCAATGCTCTGGCTGAGGTGTTTGTGGTGATGGGAGATATGGAGGGTAACCAGGCCACAGGTCGTTCCACTCGTGAAGATATTGTTATGGCCAGTGTGGAAGCAGTTTTAGATTCTATAAACAAAATATTAATGGTGAAGTAGTGAGGGGGAGCGGATATCTAGGCTTTCGTAAATATTGATGGTGAAGTAATAAGGGGAGATTATATATGGCTTTTAAATCCCTTAAAAATTCAATTTCTTTTTAATATTTTCATATTGGGGCTTTTATGAATCTTCGAAAAAAAACACTGCTCATGATTGGGGCCACCTTACTGGCCCTGGTTCTGATTTTATATGCCACCTCTCAGATTATCCTGGTAAGTGGTTTAACCAATCTGGAAGAAGACAATATTAAACAGGATGCTGCAAGATTCGAAGAAGCCTTTTTAAGGGAGCAATATAATTTAAATACCTTCGCCCGGGATATGGCCTCTTCTGATGAGACTTATAACTTCATGCTTAATCAGAATCAGCAATTCATTGACGATAATCTGGATGATAATTCATTTTCCTCCATACGAATCGATATAATTCTTTTTTTAGATAATCAGGGTCGTTTGGTATATGTTAAAAGATTGGATCGGGATAATGAGGTATTATCTACTCTTCCTGAGGGAATGGAAGACTATAATTTTACACCACTCCTGCTTTTTAATGATTCCACCCCCTCCCAAAGTGGCATAATCAACCTCCCTGATAAACCCCTCTTAATATCTGCCAGTCCGGTAACCGGTTCCAGCCCTAACAGCACGGCTCTTGGGGCTGTTTTGATGGGCCAGGATTTAAATAAACATTTTATTTCCTCCTTTTCTAACTTCACCCAGTTGAGATTGGAAATCATCCCCTATAACCTGACCGATTTGGGAGGGGATTTTCAAGATGCTAAGGCAGCTTTTAATGGAGACGAAACTATTTTTATCATTTACAATGGCAGCGAAAGCATTTCCGCATATGGATTTTTAAAGGATATTGAAAATAACCCGGCAATTATTTTTAAAATCACTGATTCCCGTCTTTACTATGCTAAAGCATTAAACAGTATCTATTATTTCATGGCCATGATTATCATTGCCGGGTTTGTCATGGGATTTTCAATTTTAATCTATCTGGATAAATCAGTCCTATCCCGTCTGTCCCATTTGAGTGCCAATATAAAACTCATTGGTGAGAAAAAGGATTTCTCAGCCAGGTTTCCGGTTAGTGGAGATGATGAGTTTTCTCTTCTTACCCGATCCTTAAATAAAATGATGGAAAAACTGGAAAATTCCCACCTGACCCTTCAAAAAAGCGAGAAAAAATTCAGGCAGCTGGCAGAAAATATGAATGAGGTCTTCTGTATATTTGACTTAAAAAATAAAAGATCAGTTACCTCAGCCTGGCCTTTAAAGATATCTGGGGTAGAGACCCCCAGGAACTGTATCATGATACCCGTAATTGGAGGGAGTACCTGCATGCCGATGATAATACAAATTGGAGTGATATCTTTTCTAAGGCACAATGGAAAGAGCTAAAATAACTGAACCCTCTGGATATATTCTCAAAGGAACCATGGGATTCATTAATAAACCCTATGAAGCGGATGAACTTCATGAAACTATTGAAATAACCCTGCATAAGCATAAGATAGAAACCAGGTTAAGGGAAAACCAGAGATGGCTGAACACCATTTAAAGAATGTTTCAGATGCAGGTATTGCCACTGATCCTGATTTTAATGTCAAATTTTTAAATCCAGTGACTGAAAACCTCACCGGCTGTCTCCGGGTGGATGTCCTGGGAAACCATCTATTTAAATTACTAAATCCCGTATCTGATCTTCTGGAATCTTTAAAAAAAGAAATGACCTCTGAAACATTACCTTCTAATTTAACTTTTGAAGGAGGGATCAAGACCAGGGATAATCTCCAGATACTAATTCAGGGTTCAATAACTCCGGTTATAAATGAAAAAGATGAATTTGAAGGGTTTTTATTGGTATTTAATCCTCGATAATATCCATTTTTTTTTTTTAATTCATAATGGATATAATCTTGATTTAAGCTTTTAAAAATATCTAAAAATCTTATTTTATCTTTTAAAGTCCTTAAAACTAAAATATTAAAATTTTAATTATTTGAATAAGGAATTAAATCTTATTCTTCTATTTGGGGAATAATAACACAAAATATATATAATAATTAGCTACTCTAACATATTATAGTCATTCTTACGGAGGTCGAAGTGATGCCAGAGGAAAATATTGTATACATCGGAAACAAGCCTGTAATGAACTATGTATTAGCTGTTGTGACCCAAGTGAATGGTGGAAACGCTCAAGTTGTTTTAAAAGCTAGGGGCCGGGCTATAAGCAGGGCAGTAGACGTTGCCGAAATAGTTAGAAACAGATTCATACCAGAGATTGAAATTGAAAACATTGACATATCTACAGAGGAAATCGTAGGAAATGAAGGCGGAGCTACTAATGTTTCTGCCATTGAAATCCAACTTCGAAAAGAATTATAAAAGATTAAAAAATTAATCTTTACTTATTTTAATATTTTTTTAATCCAGTCTATTTAAGATAGATATTTTTTTTAAACCTTAATATAATCTTTTTAATATTATATGCTGCTTTTTTATATTCTCTATTGTAAAAAATAAGGGATTATAAAATCTTTTCTCATTATTTTTAAATATCCCGGTTGAATTTGGTCACACCCAGTGCAAAAAATAGTGCGGTAAAACCCACTAACACCAGTACTTCCAACCATATATCTCCCATACCGGCTCCTTTTAGCATTACGGATATTAAGGCGTTATTTGCATAGGTTAAGGGAACCAGATAGGCCACCTGTTGGAATATCCAGGGCATGGTTTCCAGGGGATAAAAAACTCCAGATACAAACATCATGGGCATGGTAAAGGGCATTACCATCTGCATGTAATCTTCCTGGGTTCCCACCCGGGCGGAAATCATAATCCCGAACCCTACAAAACAAAGGGCGGAAAGTACCAGTAAAAAAAGGGTGAGGCCCATCCCTCCCTTTATAACTATCCCAAATAGCAGTATGGCGGCTATGATCAGTATCAACGCTCTACCAGTTTCTATAAGCTTGGATATGATCTTACCTCCCACCACGGTGCTAACACTGGTGGGTGTCATAAATAATCGGGCCAGTTCTCCCCTTTCTCTCTCACCGGCAATGGATTCACCCATACCAAACATACAGGAGAACATGACGGTCATGGCCAGCACCGCCGGGACCAGAAAGTCAATATAATCAATATCTCCATATAATTTATCTATCTGGAAATTAATGGAGTAGAATACATTTTGGAGACTGGTAGATAATCCTGGGGCCTGATTGGGAGTAATAGGGGCGGAATTAACTCCAATACCACTACTGGCAGTCATCATCTCCATTCTTTTTATACCCCTCTCACTGGAAATCTGGTTGAAAAGGCCTTGTGTGGCAGGTATAATTGCCTGGCTGGCCATTTGATCTGAGGAATCAATATAAAGCACCATATCTTTTTGTGAAATATTTTGAAGGTCCTCATAATCATGGGGAAGCACTATGGCTGATTTAGCCTCCCCATTTTCCACCATTCCCCAGCCTTATCCGGGTCATCCATCGCCGCTTTCACGTCATACAAACTCATGTTCTGTACGGCAGCCACGGTCTGGTCTGTTACCGGGCCTTCACTTTGTTCTACCAGCACCACCGGTATGTTTTCCAGGGATCTTCCCATACCATAACCAAAAAGGGTAATCATGATTATGGGGAAAAGTAAAAGGGACATTAAATGGGGTTTATGTCTCCAAAGTACCATCAGGTCTTTTTTCAGCATCCACATAATTTTTTTAGTTTCCATATTATTCCCCCGGATCCTTACCAGTCACTTCCATAAAAACATCTTCCAGAGAGGGGTCTCTGGTGACTATGGAAGTGATATTGCCCTGGTTTTTAAGCACGGTTTCTATAACATCATTAACTGCACAACTAGAGGCATCATCCATATCCATAATTATACGTCCGGAGGAGTGCTCTTTCAATCCACAGACTGCAGGTAAATCTTCTATTTCTTTTATAATGTCTTTATTGAGGTTGGTAACCATGATACTCATCTGCTTATTTTCCACTTCTCCCTCATCTACTTCCAGTTCCCGGTTGGAACTATCTTTAAGCGGCCCATTAATGTTATATTTTTTTATAAGGGAATTTTTAAGGCTCTGAGGAGTATTAAATGCGGCTAGTTTTTCCCTGGTTGATTATGCCCACCTTATCACACAGTAACTCCACCTCATACATGTCATGGGAACACAGTACAATGGTATGGCCCTTTTCATTCAAATCATAAATCAAGTCCCACAGGACTCTTTTGGTGCTGGGATCCAGTCCAATGGTGGGTTCATCTAAAAATAATATATCTGGTTGATGCACCAGGCTGGCCACCACGGAAACTTTTTGTTTCTGCCCACCTGAAAGATGTTTCACCATTTTATTTTCAGCATATTTAATATCCACCAGTTCCATTAATTCCACAATTCGCTCTTTTTTAAGGTCCCGGGGCATGCCATAATAATCGGCACAAAGCTCCACATTTTCTCTAACTGTGAGGTCTCCATAGAGACTCACCATCTGGGGAACCATGCCTATTTTTTACGTACCTCATTGGGGTTTTCCCGCACGTCATAACCTGCCACCCGGGCAGTTCCATTGGTGGGCTGGATAAGACAGGTGAGCATTTTTATGGTGGTGGTTTTACCTGCACCATTGGGCCCTAAAAAACCAAATATACTTTTTTCTTTGATTTTCATGTTAAGGGCATCCACTGCTGTGAAATCTCCATACTGTTTGCTAAGGCCAAAGGTTTCAATAGCATATTTCATTCAAAATTCCCTCCTTTTAAAACCTTATTTCTCTTTATCCAGGGCAAACATTTCACCCCAGAAATCCTCCCATAAAGGGGCTATTCGTGTTTCAATAACATTTTTAATGCGCTGGATAGTAGCCTCACCTTCCAGAGTTATTTCATAATACTTTCCTTTCCTTTTGCCCTGGGCTTCCCAGACTCCTTTAATTAAACCTTTTTTTTCTAGGTCATGCAAAATCGGATATATTACACTGGGTCCGGGTGGCTTTAGATTAGCATGGGCTTCTTCCAGGGAATAGTAATGATGGAGTTTATTCAGGATTTCATATCCATGTAACCGATTTTTGCTGATCATCCATAATACCATGGTTTTTCCAAATCCTCGCATAAAACTCTTGATCATTTTCTGGTCAAAACCCTGCAGGGGGCTTTCTTCTGGAACCCTTTCTTTATCTGAGTTCTTATCAGGGTTATCTTCTTCCAAATTTTTATCTCTTTCTACTTTAGGGGAATATAATACCCGGCCATTTAATCCACTAAACATTTCATAAGCATTATATCGTGCCACAATATATCCATTTACAATATATCATTTTTCGATATAAAGTACAGAGTTTTTTTGATATATAAATTTTCTAAAAACAAGCTCCAGATAAAATATATCCTATCCAGGCTATAGATACAATTTTATCTCTGATTTAAACAAAAAATAAACCCGGTACTCATTAAGTCTGAAAATAGTTCGTTTAAAAGAATAAGAGGAATTATAATGAAAATAGGTTTTTCTACCCTGGCCCTCTTTATGGAATCTTTTGAAGATATGCTGGACCAGGCTTCGGGGGATGGTTTTGATTTAATGGAGATACTCTGTGAAGGGCCTTACGGGCCTCGAAATATTCTCAAAAACGGAGTAAAGGAACTGGAGATTTTCCAATCCTATGATATAACCGTATTCCTTCACTCCCCCACCATTGATTTAAACCGGCCAGCTTAAACCAGGGGATCCGGGAAGAAACCAGACTACAATTAATTGAAACAGTGGATCCGGCGGTGAAAATAGGGGCTCAAACCATAACCACTCACCCGGGAATTATCCGGCGCAAGGATGCACAGGTGCGAAAATTTGCCCTAGAACATGCCATAGAAACCCTCACTCTCTGCACGGATTATGCTAAAGACAGGGGAATTAATTTTTCAGTGGAAAACATGCCGCATCGGTTCTCTTATGTCTGTAACAGTGCACCCGAACATCAGAAAGTAGTAAATGAATGCGGATGTGGGGCCACGGTGGATATGGGACATGCTAATACTAGCAGAAATCCGGAGGATTTCTTAAAGATAAAAAACACTTATTACTACCATCTGAGTGATAATGATGGGGTGAAAGACCAGCACATGCCCTTAGGAGAGGGGGACCTGGATTTAAAACTTTTGAATAATATTGATAAGGGAATAATAGAATTAAATAAATATGAAAATGTCTTAAAAAGCAGAAAACTGATTAAGACCATAAATTAAGTTGAGAGAAAATATGGAATCAAAAAAAAGCCCAAAAAAGGAATGGATGAATACCAGCCGTATACAAACATTAATTGATGGAATCTTTGCCTTTGCCATGACTCTACTGGTTTTAAACCTTGAAATATCTGATTTTCCATCTGATGTAACTGACGCCACCCTTTCCACATTTTTAATAGGTATGATTCCCAAGTTCTATGTTTATGGGCTTAGTTTCATTCTTCTGGCTGTTTTCTGGAGGGTGATCATGGCCAATTCCATTTTATAAAAAAAGCAGACATGGCCCTTATCTGGATTAATGTTTCCTGGCTACTTTTTGTGGCTCTGGTGCCCTTTTCCACCATACTTATTGGAGAATATGGGGACCTTCAATCTGCGGCCTTTTTTTTTAACTCCAACATGTTTATTATCGGGGCATTATTATTTACCAACTGGTACTATGCCTACAAAAAAGACCTGACTGACATGGATAAAAGCCCCCAACATTTCGACGCTATATGGGAATCAATCTAAGTTTTCCTCTGGCTTCACTGATAGCTATAGGAGTAAGTTTAGTTCATCCTGCTCTTAGTACGACTGTCTATGCCACCATACCTATTATTAAGAGAATAGGGGATATAATTACAAAAAATATATATGATTGAAAAATAATTCAGGGTCTGATATAAATCCAGCCCTGGTGCTGCTTTTTAACCAGCTCCCTACACCAGAAGGCACCACCTGCACTGAATCCAGAAGCTCCTCAACTGCAACACCCATCCCCTTGAGGGTATTACCACAACCGGCAAATATCACTCCTTTCTGGGCCAAACTTTCCATATGGGGGAAAAATGGCGAACCCTTTAAAAACAGTTGCAAACCCGGTCCATAGGTTACCAGTTCCAGTTCCAGATTTTCCTCTCCCATATCCTGCATCAGATTATTCAGATTATTTAAAACCAGGTTAATCCGCTGGGGGTCATTTTCATCTAAATGGAATATTACTTTATAATCTACCATATCTCATCACCTCTATTATACTGCCACCACACTACCACTTAGTGGGGTGTCAATTTTCTTTTCCTTTGCTAAATACTCTTGCATTGCTTCAATAGCATTATATTCTGTGGTGGAATGATCCCGACCATATTCTGGAGGAATCCCCTGGCTGGTAAGGTAAACTGCCTCATAAAGTTGATCTGGCTTTATTTTTTTACCTCTGATAAAAATCTGCTGGATGCGCTGACCATAGGGATTTTCAATTTTAAAATAAAGATTAAGACCCATACAACGTTTCACATATCCTCCTCTTTGATTATATGGATTTCTAGAAAACGTACGCTCTAAATTTTCTTCCAGCATGGTCCATATCTCCCTTCCCGTAATCTTAGCCTGCATAATCATGGGATTTACAGGTATGATATTCCACAAATCATTCACAGTCATGTCTCCGGAAGGTATAGGAGCACCATAGCGCCATCCATTGGAAAATGCTACATCTGCAGGGATTTTATTTAATACACTTTTTAATAAGAAGTTATCCATGCTAGATTCCAGAACGGTATTCCGGTTTAAAGGGGTTCTGGTATGTCCCACCACCTCATCCAGATACTCTTTATGGGGATCCATTACATGGTTTACCATTTCTTCTATTTCCTGGTCCGGTACAATATCTTCCCCCACTGTTATTAATTGATGGGATATGTTCTTTATCCCTGTTTTACTCAGCTCCAGATCCAGACGACCTAAAAATGATCCATGACATCCGGACTGAATCACCACAGTATCATTTACCAGCACCGGTCGATAAATCCGGTTATGAGTATGGGAACTTAAGAGGACATCCACACCGTCTACCTCCTGGATTAACTGGATATCCTGGGGAAAGCCCAGGTGAGAAAGGAGGATAATCAAATCCACCTTTTCCTCATTTCTGAGGTGACCCACATAGTGTTTTAATTCCAGCCTGGCTTCTGTAAAATAAATCCCGGTGCTGAAATAGGGAGGCATGACCTGGTCCACTATGCTGGCGGCAATTCCAATTATACCTACTCTGCATCCATTAAACTCTTCAATTACATAAGGAGGGAAAACCAATTTATTATTCTTCTTGTAGTAACAATTCAGGGCCAGCATGGGGTAATCCAGTTTTTTGACCAGTTTTTTAAATTTTTCTGGTCCATAGGCAAATTCCCAGTGGGCGGTCATAGCATTTAAATCCAGCTGATTCAAGAGAGGTACCATGGAAAACCCTTCGGATTTAACTGCAGGGTAGGTCCCGTGGATGGTGTCTCCCCCATCTAAAAAAACTACAGATCCCGGATTTTCATTTCTAATACTATTTAAAAGAGACCCGATGCGAGCATAACCTCCAGTTAATTTATGGATGGGCTTAGGGCCATTCCAGAAGAGTTCATTATGTAATTCAAAATAAGCATGACTATCATTTAACTGGACTATGGTTAAGGGGTGGCAGGGCTTCATAAAAATCCCTTCATATGCATATACTATATTTTTAGTTATTATACATAATAAAATTAATCTTATAATCAGGTTATATAATTTATTACTGCAATTAAGTTAAATGAGGCCCCACCATGAGCTGTTATTTAAGACACATGAAGACCATTTTAGAGGAAGCAGGTATAGAACCTCAAAACAAAGAGGAAAGAAAAGCCGTTGATCTGGCAATTCGCCAGGCAACAGATCAAAAAAAGGATGAAAAATGCAACATAGTCTGGAAAGAAGTTAAAAACTGGATACAGGACGAAAAGAAAAAAACACGCTTAACTAATTCCCTTAAAGAATGGAATAGTCTCCCAAAATAATAATATTTAAAAATCCAGATTCTTTATTTCTTCTATATTTTCAATTACCACATCTGCTGCATCAAAAACCTTCTGAGGGAGATCTTCCTTTTGTTGGGTTGTTAAAACTCCTAAATCTGCTTCCTTTAAAGCTAAAATATCATTGGATCCATTACCCACCATCATCACCTGATACTTTTTTTTAAGTTCCTTTACAATGTCATTTTTCCTCCGGGTATCTGCGGTGGGAAATACATTTTCCTGGGGAATGCAAATGTAACTGGCCAGTTGTTTAAGAGATCCTTTACGATCTCCCGAGGCAATAAAAATACTCACTCCTTTCTTCTTAAGATATTTCACCACAGAACGAACTTCCGGGAATATCCGGCCCCCGGAACTGATGGCAAATTCCACTCTGCCCTGGGCCATATCAATGATGAAACCAGAACCACTACATATTTCCACGTCATAATCTTTATCCATAACTGCTTGAATGGTATCCTGAATATCTTTTACAGTTGAATTATCATTTTCAAGTGCTTTTAATACTTCTTTTTTAGTGTAGTCCTGGTAAGAATAACTTATATCAAAACCAACCTTGTTCAGAGTTATGAATTCATAAATGGTTTGCCCGGATCTGGCATTCAGTAGACATCTACCCGGGTCGGTCTGCAGCACCACCAGTGCCAGATTTGGTGTATAATCAATAACATCCATAGAATTCAAATGATCACAAATTTCTCCAGTTTTTATATGTTTCAATACCCGGTCTCTTCGAATAAGGGTTCCAGAGTTATCAAAAACCACGGCCTGGGGTTTCATATATAGGGATTTGGAACACCTCATTAAAAAACTATACCTCTTACCCTGAAATAGAAACTTTAATTAAAAGCCTTTAAATTTGAATAACAGGGCCTCAATAATTATTTTTAAGACTAAAAAAATTAAATAACTTAAAAACTTATTTTAAGGGCATTTATAATAAAATAAGCACCAATTATTACTAGAAAACATCCACAAACTTTAAGTATGTTTCGGTGGGTATGGGGATTCATAGTGCGGGACCCCCGGGAACTTAAAAAAGACACGGTACTGTACCATAATAAATCCGAGGACCAGTGACCAATTAAAAAGCCTGAAATTCCCACCAGACCTGCCAGAGCAACTCCCTGAAATAAAAATGCACCTCCAATAGTAGCCCACCATATAAAAAAATAGGGATTGCTTATGCTGCTTAATATGCCCTCAAAAATTGAACGGGATTTAGATTTCAAGTTCACATCTCCCGCTCTGGCCTTAAAGGATAGTTTACTTTTTACCATCTGCAAACCCATCACTATGAGTACTAATCCTCCTACAACTCCTATTATAAATGCTGCTGGAGCAGAACCAACCAACCACCCTAAACCTGCAAATAATAGAATTACCAGTACGATTTCACTTATTATATGTCCTGAAACAATTAAAGGTCCGGCTATAAATCCTTTTTCTACAGAATCGGAAATGGTAACACTTAACATGGGCCCGGGGGCCAGTGCTCCGGATAGCCCCACCAAAAAAGAAGTGGCAGTAAATAAGGCCAATTCCATCATAAAATCACATTTAACTTATTTTTTTAAAATTAAAATACTACCCGAATATTTAATTACATTCATTGAGTATCCGGGTAATCTCCGTGATATGATAATCAATCTCTTCTATCTGATGTTTTTTCAGTGATCGGGTACGACTTAAATGTCTGAAACGCTCAAAAACGTGATTCATTCTACTTAAAACTTCCGAGAGGTAGACTCCTTCCTGATACATAAAACCACCACACCTATATTGGCCCTTCCGGGATATAAATATGTATTTTTTTAACCCCGGGTACAAAAAAAAGGATTTATTCCAGCAGATTTATCTTATAACCCTTTTTAACAGCATTTGCTTTCTCATAAACTGTCCAGGCAGTGGTAATATCTTGTACTGCTAATCCAGTGGAATCAAAAATAGTTATATCCTCATCAGACATTCTGCCTGGTACTTTACCGGTAATTACATCTCCCAACTTTCCCTTTATGGATTCTTTTTTCAGAATTCCCTGGGATAAAGGTACATTTATCTCTCCACTATGGCTGGCCTGATCCAAGCAATCAATGAATATTCTGGATTTAACTAAAATAGACGATTCTAACTCCTGCTTTCCAGGGGCATCTGCTCCCATGGCATTTATATGGGTCCCGGGAGATATCCATTCACCACTTATAATGGGATCATCCACCGGGGTCACGGTGACCACCACGTCTTTATTTTTAACCGCTTTTTGAATACTGTCCACGGCTTTAACCGGAATATCGTATTTTTCTGTCATGTTCCGGGCAAAATTTTCACGGAAAGAACAGGTACGGCAGTAAACCTGGGCCTCTTTAATATCCATAACTTCATTAAGGGCCATTAGTTGAGTATAAGCCTGTTTGCCTGCTCCTACAACTCCCACTATTTCCGAGTTATCCCGGGCCAGGTATTTGGCAGCTACTCCTCCGGCTGCCCCGGTACGCATATTGGTAATCCAGGTACCGTCCATTATGGCCAGGGGGAAACCAGTTTCAGGATCCACCAGTTCAATTACAGCCATTACAGTAGGAAGATTATGCTGCAATGGATTTTCCGGGTGGACATTAACCATCTTAACCCCTGCTTTTTTCATTTCTTCCAGATAGCAGGGCATTATCCTTAGATCTCCCTTATATTCATTAAAATAAAGATATTCTTTAGCTGGCATCTGGATGTTCTTCAGGGAGTGCTCCACATAGGCAGTTTCCACATCGTGCAAGACGTCTTTCATTTCAACAAGCTGTTTAATTTCACTTTGATTTAGAATAATGGTTTCAGGCATGAGGTCATCCTTCTTAAGCGGGGTTTATAACAATTGGGTAGGGGATTATATCCTTCTCCAGAGATAAATTTAACTATTAGTGTATAATATTTCACTTTATGAGAATATTCAAATCAGGAAGGGCACTTTCTTTTTATACTGTTCATAATCAGGATTTTCCTTTAAAATTTCTTCTTCTTCCTTTTTAGAGACCTTCAAATACTTATAAATCAATATTGGGGAAAAAATAAAGGTCAAAGGGGTGGGCCACCCATAAAACCATCCCAGTATAACTAAGATAAATCCCAGATACTGGGGGTGGCGACTGTAAGCATAAATCCCTTTATCCACCAGTTTATTATCTTTAGAATTGCGGTAGAGGGTAATCCAGCTTATGATAATTAGTAAAGTTCCCCCCAGGATTAAAATAGAACCATAAACCATGGCCAGATCCATGCCCAGCTCCACCCCCATAAAGTTAATTACCAGCAGGTTAGGGGGTAGCTGGGTTCCAGGTACAAAGAAATATTTAGAGGCTAAAAGAATGGTTAAGGGAATTCCATACATTTCCACAAATAAAGACACAAAAAATGCAGTTACCAGACCATATTCTATCCACTGGGGTTTCCTGCGATAAGATAAAGGTATTAAAAATGCTAAAAAGATTAAAATAAAAAAAACCACCACCTGCCACTGCTGGGTGACCACCATGGTGATGATATTACTGCTCAGGTAGGTTTGAAAATGTAAATAGAAATCTGGAATAAATAATAAGGGTACTGAAAGTAGCATAATCAAAAAAATCTTAACCCCGGGGTTATGTGGTGTTTTCATAGTATCTGAACCTGGAAGGACATGATATTCCTCAGGTAGGGATTTCACTTAACTTAAATCCTTCATGAGCATATTATTAAATACATAGTATAAGAATTATTTTATAAGTTCTATGGTAAATTATCTTACTTAGCAACCTTTTATAATCTTGAAAAAGTATAACATATTATTCAACTTAGTAGTCTTAAGAATCTTATATGATATTATAACCTTTAAAATTCAGTAAGGACGTTTATAAGGTGTTATTATGAATATTCTGGAAAAATCAGAATTAATAAAAAATCAGGAATTCACTGCCCGGGAAAATGTGGAAAGATTTTCAGAGATAATTGAGAAGAAAAACCCTCAGATCAATGCTTTTTTGGAAATTAATAAGGAACAGGCCCAAAAAAAAGCCCTTGAAATCGACGAGCGTCTTAAAAATGGGGAAGAAGTTGGAAAACTGGCCGGACTGGTTATTGGTATTAAAAGCAATATTAATGTGGAGGATTTTACCATATCTGCGGCATCTCCTACTCTAGAAAACTATCTGGGGAGCTATGATGCCACTGTTGTAAAAAGGATAAAAGCAGAAGATGGTATAATAATTGGAATGACCAACATGGATGAATTTGCTGCTGGTAGCTCTACTGAAAGTTCCTATTATGGTCCTACCAACAACCCGGCTGCGCCAGGATTAATACCCGGCGGATCAAGTGGGGGGAGTGCTGCTGCTATTGCCGCGGGCATGTGTGACCTGGCCCTGGGATCAGATACTGGGGGTTCTATTCGTAATCCTGCTTCTCATTGTGGAGTAATTGGATTTAAACCCACATATGGTGCTGTTTCCAGGCAGGGACTACTGGATCTGGCCATGAGCCTGGATCAAATAGGACCTTTTGCTGGAGATACATCTGGAATTGCACTTATGCTGGAGAGTATCGCGGGATTGGATCCTCAGGAGTGCACTTCCATGGAGTGGGAGGTACCCCCTTTTAGTAACCTGGTAGGGGAAAATGCAAAAGAAACACTAAAAGGAATGAAGCTGGGTATAGTAAAACAATTTCAGGAGGTCACTGATAGACCTATAGTTAAAATTATTGAAAAATCCATTGATCAAATGCAGGAGATGGGGGCTGAAGTAGTGGAATTAAGCTTCGACTACATAGATTTGTGCCTACCTACTTACTACCTGATAAACTATGTGGAGTTGTTCTCTGCCACCCGTAAGTACGATGGCCGAAAATATGGTTCCAAAATAGAAGAGGTGTGTGGGGAGGAAGTACTCCGTAGAATTCACATGGGATCCTACATATCCCAGAAAGAATTCAGTGGGAAATACTATAAAAAAGCCCTACAGGCCCGTTCTTTAATTAGAAAAGAAGTAACACGGCTCTTGAAGGATGTGGATTTACTGGTGGGTCCCACTGTACCCAAACTACCACATAAGGTGGGAAGCACTCTGGAACCTCTGGAAATGTATGCTTATGATGTGCTGACGGTTATGGCTAATCTGGCAGGTATACCTGCTGGCAGCCTCAAAGCAGGAGAAGTAAAGGGAGTACCGGTGGGACTGCAAATGCAGGGCAAACCACTGGAAGATGCAAAGATTATACAGGCCATGGATGCATTTGAAAATTTAAATAAATAACCTGAGTCTTAAAATTCCCTACTATTTTTTTATAATATCCACCGGACTAATCAAGGGTTAAATATGAAAATCGGACTGGTATATGTTAAAGGAGCGGTTCCTGCTTTCGAAGACTTCGGATTTTTACCAACCCACCTGGTTAAAGGCAATGGATTGGTTAAAGGCGAAAGAGCCCATAAAGTATTAGATGGCCTTATAATACCCGGGGGAAGCATCATGGAGTCAGGAAGCCTGACCCTGGAACTGGGAGAGGAAATCCATCGGATGAATCAGGAGGGTAAGTTCATTCTGGGTATTTGTTCTGGTTTTCAGGCACTGGCCCATAAAACAGATATCGGCCGCCGATCACCCTGCCCCATCATAAAAAAAGGTTTGGGAATTCTGGATGTTAATTTCAGTCCCCTGATAAGTAATGATCGGGTGGAGGCCACCATTGTTGAGGAATCTTTTCTAACCCGGGGGCTATGTGGAGAAACCATAACTGGATTCCACTGCCATACCTATGGTCAGCTGGAAGGGGAAGGCTCAACCATTTTAAAATCTGAAATAAAAAGAGTTAATTATTCGGATAACCCTCAGGAAGTAGTTGCCGGAGTAAAAAATCTCGAGGGTAATGTGGTGGGTACCATGCTCCATGGATCTCTGGATGAAAATCCTCCTCTAGTTAAAAACATCCTGGAATTTTTAGGGGCCAGCGAAAAACAAACGCAGGGCATTTATAACGCTAATAAAGAATTATTAAAGAAGATAAAACAGGAAATTGGAATAGAAACGGGATTAAAACGATCTAAAACTACTCCGGAGGTCATGAATCAGAAAAAATTCCAGAAAGATGCTGATAGGATACCCCCTACTTTAATGATTGCCAGCACAGGATCTGATTCAGGTAAAACATTTATATCCACCGGGCTGGGCGGTGCTTTCTATAAAAAAGGACTGAAAGTAGCTATCTTGAAGGTGGGACCGGATATCAGGGACATCGTACCGGCACTCTACCTCACCAAGGGAAAAATGGAGAAGTATTCCTCCATAAAAATAGGGCATCTGGGCTGGATGGAGCTCCCTGCGACTCTTGAAAATTTAAAAAAAGATCAATTTGATCTGGTAATTGTGGAAGGGGTCATGGGGGTTTTCACCGGTATTTTAAATGAAAAAATACCATACTCCGGAGCAGAAATTGCCAGGGGTGCGAATATTCCGGTCATAATGGTATCTGGATGTAATAAAGGAGGAATAGAGACTGCAGCAGTGGATGTGGCGTCTCAGGTTAAACTCTTACAAAAAATGGGAATAAAAGTTCCGGGAATAATTCTTAACCGGGTTTATAATCAGGACATCTTCAACCGGGTAAAAAAATATATTAAAAAAGATACCGGGGTCGAGCAGGTAATGGCTATGCCTAAAGTTAAAATGAAAGAAAGGGGCACCACCCCGGAGGTGGAAATAAAATTAGAGGAATTCTGTATTTCAGCACTTAAAACAGTTGAAGAACACCTGGACCTTAATCAAATATTAATAATGGCCCAGAACCCTGAATTTAGAGGCTACTTCACCTTTAGGGATATTGAAAACTTTTTTTAATAATATAATTTTAATCCTCTATTTCTCCTTCAAAGATATCTTCCCCATCATTTTGTATCTCGATACCATTACTGCCAATACCATAGGCTAAAAACTGGGTGGGGGTTTTGGTGCTCCTCATTTTTATAATGTCCATGACTCTCTCCCTACGTCCGGTGTAAGGATTTTCCCGCCGGGCTAATTTTATAGCACCATAAACTGAAAAAAGGGCCAGCTCATTGAATTCATGGGAAGTGGCCGAGTCCAGTATTAATACAGAGGTAATTCCCCTTTGTTTTAATTCATAAACCAAAAGATCAAACTGATTACGGAAATCATAAGGAGTTAACTTTGCAGTATATCCTCCTAAACTATCTATAACTACCACTTCTGTTTCAGGGGGTATGTCATGCAGTATTTTGGTGAAATTACCCTTCATGGGATCCATATCCATACTGATTTCTGCTTCAGTTATTCTGGCCCGGATCCCGGTTAATTCAATAAAGGTGAGCATTCCTTTTTCTTCCAATTCCTGGGTATTCCAACCAAAGGAATTAGCCTGTACATGTAAATCATAGGAATCTTCTTCAGCAGTAATATAAGCCGTACTAAAACCCATATCACAGCTGCTTTTGGCAAACCTCAAACCAAATATAGTTTTCCCACAGCCAGCGTCTCCGGTTATAAGAACGGATCTTCCTGCTGGAAAACCTCCCAATGCCTCGTCTAATCCCTCTATACCTGTTCCAATCCTTTCCATTATACCATCCCTCTTATCATTTCCATAATTATAATTTTTTTATTTAATTAAACAGATCAGTAAGTCTTTAAAAGTGTGCTTATTATATGGGGGATATTATAACCAATCTAATCTTTTGTATATTTCTTATAAGATTCTATAACGTCATCCCCATTTAAAAATACCATCTGATTTTTTTCGGCATATTTTTGGGCATCAGCAGTACTTAAAGATTCACCATTAGTATCATCCATCATTTCACAGCAAACCGCCACCGGGGTGAGGCCGGCCATTTCCATGAGGGCAATGCTCATTTCGGTGTGCCCTTTTCTTTTAAGTACATGTCCTTCTGTCGCCCTGAGAAGAGTCACGTGACCCGGTGCACGGAATAATTTACCTAAATCCTCCTGATTATCATTTTTACACAGCTTAGCAAGTTCCTTGATGGTAAAAGCCCGATCATTATCGGTAATACCGGTGAATGTTTCCCGATGATTCAGGGTAATGGAAAAGGCGGACTTTTCATCGTAAGGGATGTCGGTTGGTGACAATTCATTTAAAACTGGATATTTTTCTGCAGCAACTTCCATTATGTCGGTCATAAATGGTATGCCTAATTTTTGAGAGTGTTCTGATGAAATAGGTACACATACCAGACCCCCGGCATCATTCCGGATACGGGTCATATGGGCACTGGTCATAAATTCAGCAGCGACAATCATGTCAGTTTCCCGCTCCCGGTTATCATTATCAAAAACTAAAACTATTTCTCCGTTTCTTAAGGCTTCTAATGCTTTTTGAATCATATAATCACTTGATGAGTTTTCAAATTAAATAAAGGGACTATTTCAGGGATAAAATTTCTTTTATTAAAAAATAAGGCTTACTTCATCTCCATCCCTCAGATGCAGGGTTTTTCGAAGATTATCCTGGGCAATGAATTCTAAAAATTCTTCCGGGTGGTGGGTTTTAACCGGAAAAATTACAGCTCCTTCTATCTTATCTTCCAGACGGGCTTTCAGTAATAAAACATCTCCAAATTTATCCGAACCATTAATCATTACGGTTTGTTGTTCTTTAACTGGCTGGAGATTTTCTAAATTTTTTTCATCAATTAAAATATTTAAAGTTCCTTTAAAAGGAGCAAAACCTAATATTTCTTTGAACTGGGAGGAATATACTTCCTGTGACATGAAATACATGCCTTTTTGTGATCCAGATGTTACAAGACCTTTTATTTTCATAATGGCTTCCTCTTAATTCTTAAACAGCATAATAATCCTTGAGAATATATCTGCCAATTTTAAAATTATTATACTTTTACCCCATCCCTATTTAAATAATCATATAGTGGACTGATATTAAAGTATGTATACCTACTAATTTAATTGACCCCTCAGGTGATATTAATTGAAGGAATTTTTTAAATCGATATCCACTATACTTTTTTTTAAGGACCAGTTCACTTTAGATAATATCTAAAAATCCTGATTTTTTAAAAAATTTTGATTTAAATCATCTCTCCAGGCGGGCTTCTATGGTGGAGAAGATAGGGCCTCGTATATCAATTTGTTTGTTGTTACCAGTGATGTAATTTAAAGCCACCTCATCCAGCAGTAGATTAATATCAGATAGAGAACGGGCAATGGTGCTTCTTACTTTAATCTCATTCATATTTCCCACCACCATTTCTTCTATGCGGTAGGCCGCCTGAGCAGCCAGTGATTCCATGTAACTTATCCTGGTGGGTATCCCTTTTTCAACCGCTTTTTTAATAAAAGGATTATCTAACTGTCCTTCAGGAGGTATGCCCAATATATTTCCCTGATAAATGTAAACCTGGTTTTTGGCAGCGGGTCCCAGTAATCTGGTGTTTTCTTCGACCTCCACAGCAGTCACCTGGATATTTTTACCTAAAAATTTCCCTGAAAATACGGGAAATTCACAGGGGGATGATGCAGATGCGTTTTGTTGCCATACCTCCAGTATGAGGTTCATGAGATTTTTACCATCGGTAGTAGCAGGATAATAATTTATGGAAAGCATGGTGGCCAGGTCCCGATCAGTGAGTTCCCATGTTCGATATATTTGGGGGTAAACCATTTCCCTGATATCCTTTTCTTGATGCAGTACCATGGCCATACGCTCTACCCCCACCCCCAGGTTCATCACTTCTTCTTCAATTCCATACCGGGCAAGGGCCAGTGGTGAGTACAAACCAAAGGTAGCAATTTCCACCCACTCTTTAAGAAGGGGATGGAAACCATAAACCTCAGTCTGGGTTCCAGGGAGGTAATACTTGGATTTTTTCTCATCAGGAAGATACTTGAACTGGGAAAACCCAAAATATTCCAGTAGACTCTCAGATACAGCTTTTCCCATATCCAGAGAAATTTCATCATCCACAACAACACAGGAAGCAGAATGATAGGTCATTAAATGACTGGAGTCTTCTTTTTGCTCTCTTCTAAAGCACCGGTCAATGGAGAATAATTTCAAAGGCAGTTTGGAGCGATCATGTATATTCTGAAGCGAGATGAACCATCCTGAAGTCATGTGGGATCGGAGGGTAGTTCTACCGGCCACAGGTTTCAACTGCTGAATTTCCGGGAAAACACGTTCCAGAACCCTTAAGCCTGTGTCGTCTCCCACTTCCAGGGAAGCTGAAACATCATGCACCAGGTCGTCCCCACAAAGTTCCCCTTTTTTATACCCTCGGAATACATTTTGAAGATCTTTTAAACGATCTTCATTCACTTCCACTCCCAGATTTTCAATCTTTTCTATTTTATCTATTCCCAATCCTATATCTGGTCGGGGAAGCCCTGCTAAATAAAAACAACGGTCCAGGACTGCGGGAGCTTCTGGTCCGAACTGTTTGTATATATGCTCTTCTTCAATAAAAACAGGGTTTACCATTTCACTAAAACCCAATCTTAAATAGGCCTGTCTTATCTCCCCTATGGTGTCGTATAAAAGGTGAGATTTCCCGGTACTAAGCCTCAATCGGGGGTACTGCTGGTCATGGTGGGGCTTTTTTAAAAGCTTTTCACTTTCAACCCAGGCTTTTTCAAAATCTTTTTTAGAAAGTTTAATAATCTTTTTTTTGTTCAATTTCCACCCTCGCACTGGATTTTAATTTTAGAATCATTATCGTGATTATAATGAATTATTTCTTATTTAAGGGATTAAAACTTGAAATAATTACTTAAAGGTTTCATAATGCCCTAATACTATTTAATTAAATCTAAAAAATATGCCTTGCACTATTTTTTTAACTTACACTAAAACATTAATTGGCTTTATTATCTTTATATTGATTTTCATATCATATATTTTAAAATTAAGTCAGGTTTTCAGGGTGGCCACCTATCACAAATTTAAATACCCACTATCATCAATTATCAAAACATGGAAAGCAAAATATATGAATGTGATGTGCTGATTATTGGGTCGGGAGGGGCTGGATGCAGAGCTGCCATAGAAGTCTCAGACCATAATTTAGAACCTTTAATAATTTCTAAGGGATTATCATTCAAATCAGGGTGCACTGGAATGGCTGAAGGTGGATATAATGCTGCCTTTGCCTTTGTGGACTGTGATGATAACCTGGATATTCACTACCAGGATACACTCCAGGGAGGAGGATACCTCAATAATCCTGAACTGGCCCGTATTTTAGTGGATGAGTCTCCAGAGCGTCTGGTAGATCTTGAAAACTATGGGGCTCTTTTTGATCGTCAGGAATCAGGTGAACTGGATCAAAGGCCATTTGGGGGGCAGACTTTTCGTCGTACCTGTTTTCAAGGAGACCGGACCGGTCATGAAATTATAACTGCCCTTAAGGAGGAGATATATCGCAGGGAAATCTCCACCTTAGATGAAATAATGGTAATTTCCCTCTTACTGGATGATGCCCAGAGCAAAGTGCAGGGTGCGGTGGGTCTTTCTTTAAAGGATTCTAAATTAATCATATTCAAAGCCAGGTCCACCATACTGGCCACCGGGGGGGCGGGGCAGATTTATCCGGTAACCTCCAACACCATGCAAAAAGGGGGGGATGGGTTCGCTCTGGCCTGGAATGCAGGGGCAGATTTAATAGATATGGAACAGGTCCAATTTCACCCCACAGGAATGGTATTTCCTGAATCACGTAAGGGGGTGCTGGTCACTGAAGCGGTACGGGGTGAAGGTGGGATTTTACTCAACAACAAAAAAGAACGCTTCATGGGAAACTATGATGATAGGATGGAACTGGCCACCAGGGATGTAGTGGCCCGGGCTATTTACAATGAAATCCGGGAAGGAAGGGGTACTGAAAATGGAGGAGTTTATCTGGATGTAACCCAACTTCCTGCAAAAATCATCCTGGAGAAACTGGAGACCATGCTACTCCAATTCTTAGATGTGGGAGTGGATATACGTAAAGAACCCATGGAAGTTGCCCCCACCGCCCACCACTTCATGGGTGGAATTAAGATTGATAAATGGGGAAGAAGCACAATATCCAATCTATTTGCCGCGGGAGAGGTATGCGGAGGAATACACGGCGCTAACCGCTTAGGGGGAAATGCTCTGGCAGATACTCAGGTGTTTGGTAAAAGAGCAGGGAAAGCTGCTGCTTTAAATGCCTCAAAATCCTCCCTTAAACTGGATCTTAATCATGTTAACCAAATTAAAAACCATTTAAATGAAATCCAGAAAGAAGGGGACATCCCTCCTCATCAGATTAAAAAGGAACTGCAAGCTACTATGTGGGAGCAGGTGGCCATTATACGAAATGAAGACGGCTTAAAAAATGCCCTCAAAGTTTTAAATAATCTGGAAACTCGCCTGAAGCGTATGAATGTTCCAGATGGGTCCTGCTATAATGTTTACCTGCAGCAGGCCCTGGAAGCAGAAAACATGGTGCAAATAGCTAAATTAGTCACTAAATCGGCTTTGCTTCGTAAAGAAAGCAGGGGTTCCCATTTCCGTGAAGACTTCCCGCAAACGAGGACTGATTGTAAAAAGAGCATAATCTTTAATAAAAATAAGGGATTCAGTTTTACTAACCGTTAAAAAATAGTTACCTTGACTTTAAAAATCCCATAAATTCTTTCTTATATTTTAAGCTATCCAGCACAAAATCAGCCCCGGCATCTTTTAATTCCCGGGGAGAATATATTCCTGTGGATACTCCGATGGTACGGGTTTTGTTTTCCATACCAGCCTTTATATCCCAGGGGGTATCTCCAATCACAAAAACATGGGAATTATTGCCTCTAAAATCATATTCCAGGCTGGCTCTTTTTATGGCAGTAGATACCAGATATGGCCGGTGGTAGTTATCACTTCCAAAACCCCCTAATTTGAAATATTTATCCAGGCCCACGTGTTTGAGTTTAGCCCGGGCAATTGATTCCAGGTTACCGGTGATTAAACCTAATAACATGCCCTGACTTTCCAGTTCAACTATCAGATCCCTTACTCCATCCAGCACCACAATGTGGTCATATTTAACATTCAAAATAAAATAAGAGGATAATACCTCTTTAAATTCCTCTAATTTCTTTTTTATAAAATTTTCAGCCAGGCCCTCTTTTTTTAAAACTTCACAGGCGATTTGGGGGTCGGTTTTACCATGGTAATTGATAATATCAATATCTGCATCCTTCTCAAAGACTTCATGGAAGGCATGACGGAATGCACGATGATGGCACTCCGAACGATCAATCAGGGTTTTATCAATATCAAAAAGTAATAAAATCATTTTAAAACCTGTTTAATTTTAGTTTTTGGAAAGCATCTCTTCAGCTGCATTTTCAGCTAACTCCAGTACTTGTTGCTCTTCTATGATCTGAAGATCCTGGTTTTCCATCAGGATACTGCCATTACAGATAACGGTATCCACATCACCACCCTGGGCAGAGTACACCAGGTGGGATACCGGGTGCCTGAAAGGAGTTAAATGAGAGGATTTAATATTTATAAGTGCCAGATCGGCTTTTTTACCCACCTGAATGGTTCCTATTTCCTTTTCCATCCCCAGGGCTATGGCACCATGTACCGTGGCCATCTGGAATACTTTTTCTGCCGGGAGGGAAGTGGGATCTAAAGTATGGACTTTCTGCAAGAGAGCCGCCAGTTTCATCTCTTCCAGCATGTCCAGGTTGTTATTAGAAGCAGCACCATCAGTTCCCAGTCCCACCACCATATCATTCTTAAGTAACTGATCCACCGGGGACACCCCTGAAGCTAATTTCATGTTACTGGCAGGATTATGGGATAAATTCACCTTTCTTTTTTTGATAATATTTATTTCCTCAGGGGAAAGCCACACTCCATGGGCTGCCAGAACATCTTCTTTTAAAAATCCTATTTCATCCAGATATTCAAATGGCCTTTTGCCATGGGCATCTGTAACCTGCTGAACTTCGTTCCGGGTTTCACCAACATGTATATGTATGGGAATGCCCTTCCTGGTGGCTTCCTTCCGGACCTGCTTAAGCAACTCTTCAGAACAGGTATAGGGCGAATGAGGACCATATGCTACCTTTATTTTTCCACTGGCGCTGTTATGGCATTTTTCAATCAGGTGGTGTGTTTTCTTAAATTCTTCTTTTTGCTTATCTGCATCTCCTAAATCTATCATTCCATGGGATAACATACAGCGCAACCCGGATTCTTCCACCGCCCGGGCCACATCCTCCATATAAAAATACATATCATTGAAGGTGGTGGTACCGGACTTTATCATTTCCACACAACCTAAAAGGGCACCGGCATAACAGTAATCTCCATTTAAATTAGCTTCCATAGGCCATATATGATCATTCAGCCAGGTATCAAGGTTCAAATCATCAGCCAGGCCCCTCAGGAGTGTCATGGAAAGATGGGTGTGGGTATTCACCAGGCCGGGTATTAATATTTTTTTAGAACCGTCAATGACTTTATCAGCGTCTTTCTTATCAATATCCGCTGATAATTCTCTTATTTTATCATTTTCAATTAAAATTGATCCCTTTTCCATTTTTTCCCCATCTAAAATCAGGGTATTTTCAATCAGAATACTGTTACTTTCCATGGGCACCACCTTCTATCATCTTACTTAAAAGGTCTAATATGTCGGGGCTACAATGTATATACATCGAAGATATAGAATAGACCTGAATACATATAACTATTAATTAAGATTATCATCATCACGTAATAAAGTATCTGGAGTATAAAAATGAAGATTAGAATTGCCATTCCCTCTAAAGGAAGAATAAGCGATCCGGTGGTTAAACTTTTAGGCAAAGCTGGAATTGGTTTAAAAGATACAGTTAATAGGAAGCTTTTTTCAGATACCCATCATCCTGATATCAGTGTGATGTTTACCCGTGCTGCGGACATACCGGAATTTGTAGCTGATGGGGCAGCCGATATGGGAATAACTGGACTGGACCTAATCCAGGAGAAGGGAAACCGGGTTAAAATCCTGGAAGATCTAAACTTTGGAAAGGCGAGTCTGGTGCTGGCTTCTCCAGAAGAATCCTCTATAAATAGTCTTAATGATGTAAGGGATGGCATGGTGGTGGCCACTGAGTTTCCTAACCTTACCTATCGTTATCTCCAGGAAAAAGGCGTAAATTCTAAAATAGTGGAACTGAGTGGTTCCACTGAAATAGCACCTTTTATTGGGGTGGCAGATCTGATTGCTGATTTAACCAGCACCGGTACCACTTTAAAAATGAATCACCTAAAAATCGTGGACACCATACTTGAAAGTTCGGTTAAACTGGTGGCCAATCACCAGAGTTACCAGGATAAAAATGAAATCATGGAGGAAGTGCGCACCGGTATAAGGGGAGTAATGGATGCCGAGGGTAAAAAACTGGTTATGCTAAATGTGGAAAAAAACAAACTGGAAGAGGTTAAAAAGGCCATGCCGGGAATGACCGGCCCCACGGTCTCCCAGGTTTTATCCAGTGATAATATGGTGGCAATACATGCGGTGGCAGGTGAAGAAGAAGTTTTTAATCTGGTAAACCGGCTTAAAAAAGTAGGAGCCCGTGATATACTGGTCATGCCTATTGAAAGGATAATTTAATTTTTACAAAATCTTTTGTGATAAATTATGGAAAAAATAATGTGGTGGCTCCTCTTGGGTACAAGAGGTGGCTTGAATCGTGCTAAAATCATCAAAAATTTAAATAAAAGGCCTTATAATTCGCACCAACTTTCAGAGGAGTTAAATGTCAATTATAGAACTATAAGGCACCATATAAAAATTTTAGAAGATAGTGGTGTGGTTGATTCAGCAGGGGAAAAATATGGCAAAATGTATTTCCTATCAAAAAGCATGGAAAAAAACTACTCTGATTTTGAAATAATCTGGGAACAATTAAAGGATAAAAAAAGTAATTAAACAGGGATTTAAATGGTATTAGAACTTTTAGGATATTTTGAAATTAAAACCATAGCCATCATTATTGAAATAGCAAATATTGGAATTTTATCCGCACTTTTATATCTTTACTTTAAAAGCTATCATCAGATAAAAATAGGTTTTACCGTGGGTCTGATCTTGTTCGCGGTCATGCTTTTAATTAAGAGTATCTCCACTATTGTATTCTTAATGGTGGATCCAGAGTTGTTAGTAGGGCGCCCGGTATATATTGGGGGTGTTATTCAATTTATAGCACTTCTGATACTTTTGAAGATTACTTGGGATTACTAGATTAAAATCTTTCTTTTTTTAGTTTTATTTTGAAATAAGACTTCAATCCATAATTTTAATGGGGTTTCTCCATTATTTGCAAGTAATTTGCATATAATTTGCAACAAATTGTGAAATAATTACTTATCCCTTTTTGGATGTAAGGTTATACCAGAGACTTGTGAAAATTTAAGCATTAAGGAGATTTACCATGAATTATATGGGATTGATTATTAAAAATCCATTTAGAAATAAAACCAGAACTTTCCTGGCCATCATAGGCATCGCCATCGGTATTGCCACCATAGTGGCTCTGGGTCTTGTTACCGGGGGACTCAAGGAATCCACAGAAAGCACCCTTAAAGCAGGGGGAGCTGAAATAACTGTAATACAATCAGGTACTGACGGGTTCCTGGCAGGGAATGTTGAAAAAGGACGCATAACTGATATTCAAAATATAAATGGGATTCAGGATACAGCAGGTGTTCTCAGGACAAGTGTTCGTCTGGAAAATGGTTCCAGTTCTAGTTTCGGCCCCAGTGGATTCATAGTGAATGGTATGGAGGTCACTAAACTTGATCTGGCAGGCATAGAAAGTATCGAAGGGGCCTATTTTTCAGAAGGCGAGGTTAATGAAATAATTATAGGTAAAACCGCTGCTCAGAACCTCAATAAAACAGTGGGTGATTCTATAAAACTTTTTAATGAGGATTTTAAAATCACCGGGATTTTCGAAACAGGAAACATAATCACTGATGCCGGAGCATACGTTCCCCTAACCAAACTTCAGGAATTAACCAATACTGAAAATAAGGTCAGTATAATACTGGTAAAGATAAATGAAAATGCCAATGCCACCCAGGTAGGGAATGCTATTGAAGAGACTTACCCTGATGAATTAGCTACCACTTCTTCTGCTGATCAATTGGGAAGGATAAATCAGGGATTAAGCTTTATAGATACTGCCACCTGGGCTATATCCTTACTGGCCATAGTTATCGGAGGCGTGGGAGTTATAAACACTATGATAATGTCTGTTTATGAAAGAACCAGAGAAATCGGGGTCTTGAAAGCGGTGGGATGGAGAAGTAGAAGGATATTGGGCATGATACTAGGTGAATCTATAGTACTCACTCTTTTGGCGGCTCTGGTGGGTATTGCAGTGGGAATTGTTGGGGTGGAACTGCTCTTATCCCTCACTCCAGAAACCCAGGGTATAATCCAACCAGCATATTCTCTGGAACTCTTTGCCCGGGCTTTAGGAATTGCATTCCTGGTGGGCATAATTGGGGGCATTTATCCTGCGTACCGGGCAAGTAGATTAGCACCAACGGAGGCACTGCGCTATGAATAAAATAGATTACATTATAGAAATACAGGGCCTGAAAAAAAGCTATGATGAAGGGACCATACAGGCTTTAAATGGCATAGATCTGAAAATTAAAAAGGGGGAATTCGTTTCTATTATGGGGCCTTCTGGATCTGGTAAATCCACTCTCCTCAATATGATAGGAGCCCTGGATAATGGAGATGAAGGTTCCCTAAAGGTGGCAGGTATTGATTTAATGCAAAAAAAGGATTTGAGTAAGTTCCGATCTTCTGAAATCGGATTCGTCTTCCAGCTGCATAACTTAATTCCTAACCTCACGGTACTGGAGAATGTACAGATTCCCATGCTGGAAACTTCAATCTCCAGTAAAAAAATGGAAAAACGGGCACTTGATCTATTAAAAAAAGTGGAACTGGATGATAAAATTAACCAGAGACCAACCAAACTTTCAGGGGGAGAAAGGCAGAGAGTGGCTATTGCCCGGGCTTTAGTGAACCATCCTTCCATTATTTTAGCCGATGAACCAACAGGTGCTTTAGATTCAAAAACAGGTGATATAATTCTGGGCCTACTAAAAAGTATCCACAAAAAAGAAAACGTGACTCTTATTATGGTAACACACGAACCATACGTGGCTAATATGGCAGATAGGATTATAAACGTGCTTGATGGTAAAATAACGAAAAATGAAACTAAAAATATCGCATTGTAACTTATCTCTCTTTATTCTTTTTTCGTAAGTTTTAAAATTCAAGATTATTATCCATTAGACGGTTATCACCTGAATAACCTATTATTTTTTAATAAATCATAAAAGAAGGCTTAAAATGGAACCAGAATTATTAGCTTACGCTGGAATAAAAATTGGAACTCTAATCATAGAAATAATTAATATAGGGCTTTTAAGTGTATTACTTTACCTCTACATCAAGAGTTATAATCAAATTAAGATAGGATTCACCATTGGTTTAATTTTATTTGCCCTCTTACTCTTAATTAGAAGCTTTATCACTATAGGATTTATGATAGCCCATACGGATTTGTTGATGGCCCGGCCCATTTACATTGGGGGAATAATGCAGATTATAGCACTTACCATACTCTTAAAAGTTGCCTGGGATTATTGATATGAACTACGCCTAAAAAAAATAGATGTTAATTTTATTAATTTCCTTTTATAAATAAATCTTATTAATTGTGGGATAAAGGAGTGAACTTAATGAAAATTATAAGATTTCAGATGGATGGAAAAGAAAAAACAGGGTTAATTGAGGACTTAAATATCATAGAACTTAAATCTTCAGTTCTGGAATCACTTAACGATATTAACCTTGATAAATTCAAAAAAAACAGTTCTTATCCTTTAGAAAATATTAAAATTAAAGCCCCGGTTTCACCTTCCAAGGTGGTGTGTGTGGGTCTAAATTACCAGGACCATGCTGCTGAACTAAACATGGACCTTCCCCAAGAACCTGTAATCTTTTTAAAACCACCCACCTCCATTATTGGGCATCAGGATTCCATAATTTATCCTTATTCTTCACATCAAGTTGATTATGAGGCAGAAATGGGAATAATTATTTCCAAAAAAGCAAAAAACATAAAAGAAAAAAATGCAGGGGAATTTATAGGGGGATACACGGTACTTAATGATGTAACCGCCCGGGATCTACAAAAAAAAGATGGACAATGGACCCGTGCTAAGAGCTTTGATACTTTCGCCCCTGTAGGTCCGGTTATTGAAACCGAAATGGATCCTCATAATCAAAATATATTCTTAAAGCTTAATGGGGAAATTAAACAGGATTCTAATACTAAAAAGATGATATTTGCTGTGGAGGAACTTTTGGAATTCATATCTCATATCATGACCCTTAATCCAGGGGATATTATTGCCACCGGCACTCCACCAGGGGTGGGTTCCATGCAGCCCGGGGACCGGATAGAAGCAGGGGTGGAAGATATCGGGGTCCTGGAAAATCAGATTATACGGTCTTAATCATAAAGATTGGGTTAAATATTAATCATGACTTAAGGTGATGACAATCTTTCTAATTTTATTTCATATTCTTTTTTCAGGCTTACTATTAAAAATATAATACTTAAAACCAGTAAAAAAGCAAAAAGACCTACCAGGGACCATTTTCCCAGCTGAATATAGTAACCGGGACTCAAAATCAGGGTGTATATATAACATGCCCAGCCCGATGAGATTAAGGTTGTATCCTGATCTTTTTCTATATAAAAGACTTATACCGGCAATGATAAGTAGAACAGCAGTTGAAAATTCAGCTATAAGATGCAAACCGATTTCTGCGGGGCGGGTAGAAAACTCAGGTACCATACCTGCCACCAGAAAAAAGGTCCACATTACTATCATTAAACTACCAATAAAAAGGGAATAAATCGCTATAATATTTCTTAATGTCATGTTAATCACTTTTTTTATGAGAATTATAATCATTAGCTAAGAAAACAAGGAATAGATTATTAAGTTCTATTCCATGAAAATAGCGGGCTTATAAGGCATAGCATTACGGGCTTTGTTTTCTGGATCGTAATTTGCATCCTGATGGATTACTATCTCTGCTCCTGTTTCCTTTTGTAGATAATCCCGGGCATCAGCTAGTATCTCATATTCATCCAAGTGGCCTACGTAATGTACCCTGGTCATTTCTCTAGTTATTTTTTTTGCAAATTCGGCTATTTCTTTTTTATCATCATGCAAATTTTTCTGGATAGTTTGTCCCATTATACGGCCAATATCTGGCCTTCCTACTTCCCTTGCTATATCAAAAACTTCCCATTTCCATGAAGGGGCCAGATAGATATGTATCTTTTCAGGATCCACATCCACTATCTTTTTAATCTCGGTGATGTCATGAACCAGGTCCTGAATAATCTCCTCGGCCTTTTGAATTTTTTTATCTATCAATCCGGGATCATATACTGGCCAGGGGGCTTCGGATACCAATCCATCTCCACCATATTTTTCCCAGAGCTCTTCGCAAGTATAAGGTATAAATGGGGCCAGAAGACGTATCCAGGATTCCAGCACGGTGGATAGCACCTGGGAAATCTCTCCTCGATACTCCTCTTCATCAGAATAAGAATTCACCCGGTGGAAGTAATGGTCCAGGTCCTTTTTTAAAAGGAATAGGGAATCTTGAACTGCTTTTCTGGTCTGAAATCCTTCTAAAGCTTCAGTAGCATCTTTTATTCTTAGGTGGAGCTGACCTAACATCCATTTGTTGATAAAACTTTCCGGGGCAATGGATATTTTAGTTCCCACTTCATTCAGCTTAAGGGGACCGGGGTGCAGGGTGCTGACTTTTTTAGCAAATTCCACAAACCATTCCAGCCTTCTTTTGGTTCCTTTTACCTCCTTTTCCCTCCAGTCAAAGTCCTGCCAGGGCTCAGCTGAAGACATTAAAAAGAGACGTACCACATCAGCACCGTGCCTGGTGAGAGCATCCTCAAGGAGAACCACATTCCCTTTAGACGAAGACATTTTATTTCCTTCCAGAAGCCCCATTCCAAATACCACTATCCCCCGGGGCCTTTTATCTTCCGGGAAAATGGCAGTATGGTGGAATATATGGAAGGTGAGGTGGTTTCCAATAAGATCCTTTGCAGAAAGCCTCCAGTCCAGGGGATACCAGTAGTTGAATTCATCTTTTATCTCCTTTAAAAGACTTTCTTCAACTTTGACCTGGCCCGGTTCATCTAAAAATACATGGGAGAAGAATTCATCATTAAGGTCATCGGGGTTCATTTTATTAAGATATCTGGCTATGGTATAGTAAGACATGTAAATGGTGGAATCAGTTAAAGGCTCTATAATCCATTGAGAATCCCATGGAATCCTGGTACCTAACCCTATTCTACGAGAACATGCCCAGTCATGTAACCATCCTATATAATAATTGAAATTAGCCCTTACTTCTGAGGGTATCATTTTCATTTTTTCCAGAGCATTCCTAGTGCTTTCTTTCCATTCCTCATCAGAATAAGTGATAAACCACTGGTCTTCCATTATTTTAACCACGCAGCGATTGCCGCATCGGCATATAACTGGCCTTTCTGCAAAATCATACATTAAACTGGCCTTTTTCTCTTCCTTTAATCTGGAACTGATCGTTTCCCGAATCAGGGAAACCTTCTCCCCATTGTAACTAGGTATATGCTCGCTCATTACTCCCCGGGTGTGTTCCTGCTTGTAGAGTTCATTGGTGGCTTCCTGTAATTGGGGATCTTTCTGACTTTTAATTCCCATTTTTTCAATAATTTCCCGGGCAGGGAATTCTCCATAACCTTTTAAGGCGATTACATTGATGGGCTGGAGTTTTTCCACAATTTCCTCCAGCTGATATTCCTTTAAAATTTCAGAATTATTTTTCAAATCATGCAGCGCCATGTAATCTGCTGGAGCATGACCTGGGACTGAAAAAACAACCCCACTACCATACTCGGGATCAACAAAACTGGCGGGTAATATGGGGTGTTCTTCATCAGTAACAACATTCTTCACCATCCGACCAATTAAGGGGCGGGGATCTACATCTTCCAGTATTTCCAGATTTTTCTGGTGGGAAAGATTATCATAAGCCTCTTTACTGATCAACCATTTTTCACCATCTGCTTTTACCTTCACATAATCTGCTTCAGGGTTTAACCAGAGATTGGTAGCACCATAAATTGTCTCCGGGCGGAAAGTAGCGGGAACCAGATAAAACCCATCTATTTCAAATTTAAGGAGGGTTAATTCGTTTATACTCACACCTTCTCCTTCCAGAAGGTCGTGATCCCCCACCGGGTTTTCACATTCTCCACAATATTTTACCGGGTGGGCTCCCCTCCTTACCCTCCCCTTACTTTTGAGTTGACGGATTTGCCATTCAATAAATTTCTGATAAGCCGGGTCAGTGGTTCTAAATTCCCTTCTCCAGTCAATGGAGTAACCCATTTTTTCCATAACATGGTGGTATTCACTGCTGAAGTACTGCACAATATATTCTGGATTGGTGAATTTTTTCAGTTCTTCTTCTGGAACTTTATGAACGTTTTTATAAATATCCAGGGTCCAGGGGTCCTGCCTTTGTATCCGCCGGGCTATCCCTATAACCGGGGCCCCGGTAACATGCCATCCCATAGGAAATAATACATTATAACCCTGCATTCTTTTAAAACGAGCATATACGTCCGGTACCGTGTAGGTTCGGCCGTGCCCAATATGCATAGCTCCACTGGGATAAGGATAAGCTACTGTTAAAAATAATTTCTCCCTTTCATCGGGATTGGAATGAAATATTTTAGACTTATTCCATCTATCCTGCCATTTATTCTCCACATTTTTTTTCAATAAAATCACCCTCACCATTACTTGAATGATAAATAAAATTTTAAATCTAATTGTCTTCTTGGGATAAAATTAATTTATAATTCAGGGAATTAAAAAGATTAACTAATCAATTAGAAAAAAGGTGGTAATTATTTTCTTAATTCAATCAGAATCTCTTTCCATTTCATCTTTTAACCAGTTTAAATATTCAGGGGAACCATTTATTATGGGAAGAGCCACTATGCATGGATTTTCATAGCTATGTAATTCTTTTACCCTTTTTATGATTTTCTCCACTTTACTGGTTTTAGTTTTAACCAGAAGCACCGATTCTGCATCTTCTTCTATATTTCCCTCCCAGTAGTAGAATGATTTCACATCCCCCTGGATATTGACACATCCGGCCAGACGGTCCTGAACCAATTTTTTACCAATCCTGGTTGATTCTTCTTTACTGGAGGTGGTAATGTAAACCATAGCAAACATGTTTTTGTCTCATTAATTTTTAGAGTTATCCTCTTTATTTAATTCATATCTTATTGAATAAGGGGAATTTCAGGGGGATTTATTTTATGATTAGATTGTTTCACTCTTTTTTTTATTCTTTTTATCTCATGCAGTGGTAAATTTATTTTTTGAGCTATTAAATCAGGGGATAAACTTTCATCAAACATTAATTGGAGAATTTTATCCAGAGTGATATAATCTATTCCCAGTTCTTTTTCATCAGTTTGACCTGGCCACAGACCGGCAGAAGGAGTTTTATCAATTATTTCCTGGGGAACCCCCAGTGCCTGAGCAATTTCCCATACCTGGGTTTTATAAAGGTCTCCTAACGGTAAAATATCTACTCCTCCATCTCCGAATTTAGTGAAGTACCCTATCATGAGCTCGCTACGATTCCCGGTCCCTACCACCATCCGGTTTAATGAATTGGTGTGGTAATATAAAACCATCATTCTGATCCTGGGCTTTAAATTGGCCAGGGTCATTTCATCAGGGGGGTGATTGCATAAAAGAGGGAAGTTTTCTATTAATGGGTCGATGTTAATAACTTCAGATTCTATTTTAAGTACATCTGCCACCTGTTGGCCATGCTCTAAATCCAGTGGAGTGTTGGTTTTACTGGGCAGGAGCAATCCCAGTACTTTAGATGGACCTAACGCCCTTTGACATAGAAAAGCCACTACTGCAGAGTCAATTCCTCCACTTAGTCCCAGAACGACTCCTGAACAACCAGCGCTTTCCACCTTATCTTTAATGAAGTTCTCTATTTTTTTAATGGTGGTTTCCACATCCAGCTGCGGAATTTGTATATCTTCCTTATTCATTAAGCATCCCCGGTGTTTATTAAAATCATTTAATTATACCATGCACACCATGTTTATTTTAATGGTCTCCCTATAAAAATAGGATTTAATTATTCTGCTATTAATTATACTCTTTATATAAGATAAGTTTAAAAGTAAGGATAATATAGTCAGATATAACTTTTTATCACCTAATGATAAATAAAAGTTTATTCTAAATTATTCAACTTAATAGAAATTTAGGAGGAATATAATGGCATTTAAAGATCTTTTTAAATTTAATAAGGGAAAAACGACATTCGTATTTGTGGGAGGAAAGGGAGGAGTAGGTAAAACTACTGTTTCAGCTGCTACTGCATTATGGATGGCTAAACAAGGTAAAAAAACCCTGGTTATATCCACTGATCCAGCTCACTCCCTGGCGGATTCTCTGGAAAAACCTATTGGACATCTTCCCACTCCTATTATGGAAAACCTCCATGCAGTGGAGATTGACCCTGAAGTAGCAATGGAAGACTATCAGGTCAAAATGAAGGAACAAGCCGCTTCAAATCCAGGAATGGGAATGGATATGCTTCAAGATCAGATGGACATGGCTTCCATGTCCCCGGGGATAGATGAAGCCGCTGCCTTTGATAAGTTCTTACAGTACATGACCACTGATGAATATGACATCGTGATTTTTGATACGGCCCCTACGGGACACACCCTGCGTCTACTCTCTTTCCCGGAGATTATGGATTCCTGGGTAGGTAAAATGATTAAAATCAGAAAACAGGTGGGTAGCATGGCCAAGGCCTTTAAAAATATCATGCCTTTTATGGGGGATGAGGAAGAAGAGGATCGGGCTCTGGAAGATATGGAAGTAACCAAGAAGAAAATCAGGGAAGCAAGGGCGGTTATGGCTGATCCAGAAAGGACTTCCTTTAAAATGGTGGTTATTCCTGAAGAAATGTCCATTTATGAATCTGAAAGGGCTATGGAGGCACTTAAAAAGTATAACATCTATTCTGACGGGGTTATTGTAAACCAGATACTACCTGAAGAAACAGATTGTGAATTCTGCCAGGCCAGGCGGGCCCTTCAACAAAAAAGACTCAAACAAATCCATGAAAAATTCCAGGGGCAACTGGTGGCTGAACTTCCACTTTTAAAAGAAGAGGCCAAAGGGGTTTCTACCCTGGAAAAAGTGGGTGAATTATTGTATGGTGATGTGAAACTGATTTCAAAGTAATATTCTGAAAATCATTGATTCTTTTTTTATATTTTTTTTTTTATTAAGGTTTTGATTCTTTTTATAATAGTTCCAAACTGTATACTCTCTTAAAATAAGTATTAATCTTAAAATTAGATGTCCGGGGCAAATTAATGGATGTAGGGTTCGGTTAAGTGAAATAATCCTTATATAAATCTTCAGGAGAGGTTTATTTTATCCTGGAGGGTAAAGGGTTGATGCATGTTGATAACAAACAGGCACTGGTGGAACCAGGGCAACTGGTTTACATTCCCCCAGGATCAATGCAATTCATAAAAAATGTTTCTTCCGGTGAATTAAAATTTTTGTGTATGGTATCTCCACCCTGGAGGAAGGAAGACGATGAAATTTGTCTGGAATAAAGAATATTAAGCTGAATTTACTCAATTAGTAGATAACCATAACGCACATGTAAGTAAATTCACTCTCAGCTACTTCTTTTAAGGCCATTTCCACCACCTTTTCCTCAGGATAACTCAGCCTCTCACAGACTATCACTTTTCTATCAGGGGAAATACCATTATCCATTAAGAAATTTGCCATATCTGCCGTACTGCGGGAAGGCAGGGTAATGGTAGGCCGACCATTATCCAGGATAGGGAGAATTTCCTGGAAATTTTCCCTGCCATGAAATGTCATGAGATCTGCATCATCCCATGGAATTTCAACCCGGGCAGCACAAAGCTGCAGCGAGCTTATTCCGGGAACCACTTCCAGTTCAATACCCTCATAGCCTTTTTCCTCAATAATTCGTTTTACAGGACTTAAAACTCCTGAAAAACCAGGATCTCCAGTGGAAAGAATGCATACATTTTTTCCCCCACGGACCATGTCCACCCCATATTCTAACTTTTCCTGCACATCCTTCACATTTAAAAGTACAACTTCCCGGGATTCAGGGAAAAGATCCACAGCTCTTTTACTTCCAATAGTGATTTCTGATGCTTTAACTACTTTTCTAGCAGCAGGTGTTACGAAATCCTCTGAACCAGGACCTATTCCTGCGATATAAAGCTTTGACAAGTTTTAACCTCTTTTTACTAATTTTTTTTACCTGTTATCCCTGGGAGAGGGAACCTATTTAATTAATTAATTAATAAATACCTTAATAAGTAATTTTAAATTATTATAATTTTTTTCAATTTATATGATGTGATACCATGCTTCAGATTGCAGTTACCGGAAAACCAAATGTTGGAAAATCTTCATTCTTTAACTCAGCCACCCTTTCCCAGGCAGAAGTGGCAGGATATCCCTTTACCACCATTGATGCCAATAAAGCAATGGCTCATGTGGATACTCAGTGCCCCTGTAAGGAATTGGAGGTGGTGTGCAGCCCTAAAAATTCCAGTTGTGCGCATGGAAGGCGTTTAATTCCAGTGGAACTTATTGACGTGGCGGGTCTGGTTCCGGGTGCCCATGAAGGAAGGGGATTAGGGAATAAATTCCTGGATGATCTACGCCAGGCCAGGGCTTTTATTCATGTTATTGATGCTTCGGGGTCCACTGATGAAGAGGGAAGACCAGTGGAATCAGGAACCCATGATCCATTAGAAGACGTGGAATTTCTACAAAAAGAGATAACCATGTGGCTTTATGGTATAATACAGCGGAACTGGGATCGATTGGTTAGAAAAGCCCTATCTGAAAGATTGGATATGGGTAAGGTAATCCATGAACAGCTTTCCGGGACCGGTATAATGCTGGAAGATATTATAGAAGCTAGAAGGGCTATGGAGACGGATTATACTCACTGGGGAAAAGAAGAACTGATTGAATTTTTGGATAAACTCTTAAGAATTGCCAAGCCTATGTTAATTGTAGCTAACAAGGCGGATTTACCTTCTTCTTCTGAAAATATCAAAAAATTAGAGGAAAAATACTCCAATGTAGTACCCGCATCTGCAGAATCAGAACTAGCCCTCACCAGAGCAGCTAAAGCTGGTCTTATTAAATATCAATCTGGGGAGGGGGACTTTGAAATAGTCGATGGTGCCAATTTGAGTGAAAACCAGAAAAAAGCCCTGGAGTATATCCGGGAAAATGTACTGCTAAGATACGGGAGTACTGGGGTTCAAAAGGCCTTAAATCAGGCAGTATTCCAGTTACTGGATATGATTGTGGTGTATCCTGTAGAAAACGAGCATAAGCTTTGTGATCAAAAGGGGAATATTCTACCTGATGCTTTTTTAATTTTAAAAGGTTCAAAACCCCGGGACATGGCCTATGTGATTCACACTGATATTGGGGAAAGATTCCTGCATGCAGTAGATGCCAGAAAAAACATGCGGGTGGGTAGTGATCATGAACTGGAAGATGGAGATATCATAAGTATAATTTGCAGGTAATGTATTTAATAAAAGATAAATTCCAGGACTTAATTAAACCCATTAGTCCTCGGGGAGGGATAATATATTCGGATAATTCATTTCCTTTCATTTAAAATCTCTTATTTCACTTATTTTTTCTTTTAAAACCCTATGGAGATGTTCTGCCCCTACAATTTCATCATCTTCCAGATTCCAAGTAGAGGGATACATAATAAATGGTCTGCTTTGATCTCCACCTAAACCGCCGTGGCTTCCCACCAGTTCTTCAAAGGCGGCCACTTCATTTTTATCAGGGTTGTAAAAACTATTTACCAGGATATCCGGTACGTGTTCAAATTTATCTGTCCGTAGAAGGTGTTGGCGAGCATTTTCTCCAAAATCGAGTAATGGATTTTTCCCTTCAATTCTATCACATTTTAAGTAATATATTCCATTTTTTCCTATGGCAAGAGGTCCCCATTTCAGGGATTGGACCATTATAAATCCTGTTCCTTCATGTTGAACCAGTCCGGGAATTAAATCCGGAAATAAGTTCTTGATTTTTTCATAAGGTAACCTTTCAGTCCATTGTGTTAGATAAATCAGTCCCAGATTTCCAGAAGCCAGTACAATCACTTCTGATTCTTCAGCTGTAGATTTTAATGGTTTTCGTGATATTTCATAATCCTGGATGTATTCTAATACTTTTCCCTTTCCTACTGGACTTTTTTTAATGTTTTCCAGAGTATTATCCACCAGATCACGACTCTTTTTTACAGTATAATCTTTTTTATCTTTAAGATAGGATTTACTGGAGTCAATAGGGCGGGTAATAGCCTGGCCAAAGTGGTCTTCATTGGATGATAATTCACTGTAAATACTCAATTCTTCAGGCAGCAACTCCCGGACCAGATCTTCTAAAGAAATCCCATAACGTTGTTTAAAGGTGGCACCATTAGTTTGTCCATGATCAGATTGCACCACCAAATAATACGGCCTTTTAGTATATTTTAATACATTTTCAAGTCTTTTAAATTGCTTATCAATTCCACGAAGTGCATAAAATGCATCTAAACTCTGCACCCCGGAGTGATGGGCAATTTCATCATATCCTAAATAAGTTGAATAAGCAATATCTATATCCGCGGTTAAAATATCTCCAATCAAAGTACAGGTGTTAACTTCACGCATAAATACATTGGCCCCAGCCCTTACAAAGGGGTAAACAAAACCTCTACGTATTCGTGGCTTTATATTTTTAATCCAGTATATTACCTGGGAAATAAAATCCATTAAAGCATCAAAAATGAATAGAAGTAATATTCTGACAAAATTAGAAGGATTAGAGAAAAAATAGTACCAGGTATCATTGTAAAATTGGCGAAGATTTTTAAGCTTACTGTAGGTGAATATAACATTTTCTGCATCTCCTGAGAACAGGTTGGATCGACTGGCCCCATTAAATGATAACAATCCATTACCATCTGAAATACGCTTTTCAATGAGTGGGGCATCATGGAGCCCGGTGGAAACCATTATCTTATTATTATTGGCCTTCTCTACCCAGCGAAATGCAGGGAGATTATGGTTATTACCATGCAGTATACCTGCCTGACTGGCCCCGGTTTGACTGGATAAATCAGTTTCCCAGGAAATTATTTTATGGGTTTTAGATTCTAACCATTTCTTCAGGGTAGGCATATGCCCTTTTTTCATTGCTTCTGTTAAAATAGCTTCTGATAAACCATCTATTTCCATGAAAATAACTCCCGGATAATTTTCAGGTTTTTTATTTAACTTTTTTATATTTCTATGTAGAACTAATCGATAGTAGGATGTTTCATCATCCAGGGTAACCACCGCCGAAAGCAAGGTGGTAATAAGAGACATTCCCAGGGGAGTTAAAATCAGGGCCCAGCCTTCAATGACTATTCCGGGAACAAATATGCTGATTAACCATATCAGAAAACCATTTATTAAAAGAGATCCTATACCCACGGTGTAAACAAGGAATGGAAGAAAAATACGGGATAAAATTGGCCAGAAAAGGGCATTTATCACACCTAAAATACCAACCACAATCATGGCGGTTTCCCATGAATTAATGGTCAATCCTACCGACATATCGGCAATGATAATAAAACCAATAACTTCTGCTATCCATATCACAATAGTACGTAAAATAAATTTAATAAAAGAAGGTTTTTGGGGAGGGTTAGTTTCCACCTGGGTTGTCATTCGCCAGCACCTGGACTTTTAAGGGTTATTATACTTATTTCTGGAGGACAATTTATTCTAAACCAGAAAACATTGGTTCCTACTCCTCTGCTGGTGTACTGGGTCATATCTCCAACCTGGTATTCTCCAGAGGGATACTTCTTAAAATGAGGTCCCCGGATGATGGTATCTTCCCATCCGGGAATTGTGAATTGGCCTCCATGGGAGTGCCCTGAAAGCTGTAGAGAGAATCTACCGGTGGCTGAACTGATATCTGCGAAATCAGGTTCATGTACCATCAATATAGCTGGACCAACTTGTGGTATTTTATCCATAACTTCATCTAATCGATGTTGATTGAGCATAATACTATCCACACCTGCCACATGCAAAGATGCACCTTCCCGGTTAAGGGTATATATCTGATTACTCACATCAATCACCCCACTATTTTTCAGGATATTCCTGATTTCCGCAGCACCTAGCCAGTGGTCGTGATTTCCTAAAACTGCCAGGGATGCATCCAAGGGTTCCAGATTCTTTAAACAGTGGATCAAATCTTCTTCATATCCTTCCAGCAAATAAGAAACATAATCTCCGGTAAGCGCTACCAGATCAGGGTTTTGATCATTGACCAGTTCAATTATTCCTTTTAGATGGCAGGGAGTTATCCACTGACCCAGGTGAATATCAGTTAAATGTGCTATGGTGTAATTATGGAAGAGGGGGTCCAAGTTTTTCACCAGCACTTCTATTTCTTTAATTTCAAAATCATGGGGCCGGAATATTCCACTTCCCACTTTTTCTCGATGACGGGTCAGGAATCTTTGCAATTTCTGCCGGAGGACCATTCCCTTTGGTTTTTTGCTCATAATATTTAATTTTAATTTAAGATTTTTTACCGGAATACACTTAACTAACTATAAGACCTCAGAATATTTGTATTTTTTTATCAAGGTGGCTAAAATTTAAAACTGACAACAACTAAAACAGGACTAAATTCAGGGGAAACATTCAGATGCACTGATTTTTAAAGATAAGTTTAACCAATTTCCATGGTTTTATTTCCAGCGAATTATCTTTCAAATGAGTTTCAAATACCAGGGGGAATATAGAAACCTTTTCTTGGGCCGCATCTTCCAGGGTGCAGGAAAAATCAGGATCAGTCTTAAAATTAGGAGAGAAAACCCGGGCATCTTCTTTCATAATTAAAAAAATTACACCAGAAGCAAAACCCTGCTCTATGCCTTCTATTAATTCTTCTAAATGCTTTTTACCCCTTATGGTGGGGGCATCTGGAAAAAGAGCAGTATTATTTTCCACCAGGGTACAGCCCTTCACTTCCAGTAACATTTTCGGTGGCATATCTTCTGGAATATCTTTATCCTCCTTCAAGGATAATAAAAAGTCTAAACGACTTTTTCCAAAGATATATTCTCGTTTTTCCACACCATAATATTTTAAATCACCTATGATCCCTGAATTTATGGCTTCTTCAGCCAGATCACTGTGGAAACCAGAATTTATAAGAACCCATTGTTGGTCCTTAAAAACAGCCACCACATCATATTTAGTTTTCCTGTTGAGATTTGGGGGAGCTTTTTTAACTAAAAGATCAATTCCAGGGATTAATAGTTCTTTTAATCGCCCTGGATCTTTTAAGTGGCCTAAATCGTCCTTATTCTGATAATGGAATTTCACTGTAAAACGATTAGGCCGTTCCACAAACTTTACCCTGATTAAACCATCTAATCTCATCACATCCCCTCACTAATTTAGAATCTCTGCTTTGATTTTGATTTAATAAATCTATAAAAATCGCATCGAGTAATTAAATTCCCTTTAACTAAACATATATGGATATGATATTAATTGGCCTTTATAAGATATAACTGGCTAATAGGATTATAACAATTATTAGAAAATTTTATTCATTATAATTTTCTTGAGGAAATTTTTATCAATAACATTGTTTGAGGTGAAATATTGCATCCTAGACCAAGTCCAATTGCTGCTTCTTTATACACTCTAAGAGATATGAATGCTGATGTTGTTATCCTCCATGGCCCCCACGGTTGTTGTTTCCGCACAGGGAGGCTTCTGGAAAACGACGGGGTTAGAATAGTTACCACTGCCATGTCTGAAAATGATTTCATTTTCGGGGCGGGAGAAAAACTGGAAGAAACACTCCTTAAAGTGGATAAAATGTTTTCTCCTGATCTGGTGGGAATAGTGGGCACCTGTGCCAGCATGATAATCGGAGAAGACCTTAAAGAAGCTGTACAACGAGCAAATATTAAAGCAAAGGTTTTAACGGTGGAATCACATGGTGGGTTTGGCGAGGGGGATAATACTGAAGGGGCCATCATGGTACTGGAAGCGGCAGTAAAAGAGGGCATAATACTTCCTGAAGAAGCAGAACGCCAGATAAAAATGCTAAAAATGGCCACTCAAGTGGAAAAAACCAGGGGAATGGCCCAGGGGGAATATATAAGTCCTTCCTTTGGGGATGATAAGGAAGAAGTTGCCCGGGAACTATTAAATCAAATAGAAAAAGGTAAAAAGGTGGCCCTGGTACTCAATGCCAAAAAAGAAACCTCTTACCTCTTTGGGGATATATTAAAGCTACCTTATCATCTGGTGAATCCAGAAAACCCTCCAATCATTATAGCCAATCTGGATGAGAATACGGGACTGGACCGTATCAGATTACATGCCCGGAATATTGTCAATGAACTTAAAGAAGATGAAATCCAGGTTGATTTTATTACGGGGGGTCTGGATGAGTATCCAGAAACCGGAAAATCAGCTGTACAGTTATTAAAAGAGAAAAAAATTGATCTGGCGGTGATTGCCGGAGTGCCCCATGCACTCTATATTGAAGAATTGGATTTAAAATCAATAGCAGTAACGGATGGACCTCGTCTGGTGGAACCTCTGAAAAAACTGGGATATGATATGGTGGTGGCTGAACTGGATGCCCACGCCAAAACACTAGGAACAGATTCCATTGTCCAATCCGATTTTGGAGAGGCGATTAAAAAGGTTTTGGAGGAATATAAATTAAAATAATTGTCCCATTCCCCACTAAAAAAAATTTCTTTTGATATCCTCAAAATGAGAAATAGTAAGCATTAATTAATCTCAGGTCTTTATTATTAAATGTAAAAAATAGTACCTCGTGTTCATTTCTATATATATATAATGGTGATAAAATGAGTAAAACAGCAGGGATGATTCTTTGTGGTGGATTTGGTAAAAGATTACGTCCTTTAACAGAAACAGTGCCCAAACCTCTGGTTGAAATCAAAGAAGACTATACTATTCTGGATAAGCAATTATTTGACTTTAAAAATGCAGGAGTAGATCAAGTATTTCTCCTGACGGGATTTTTAAGTGATAAAATTCAGGAGAGATATGGTGATGAATATAAAGGGGTTAAAATTGAATATGTAGAAGAAAAAAAACCTCTTGGTACTTTAAATGCAATTAAATTAGGAATGGATGTAATTGATGGTAATAAACAGTGTATTATCCGTAATGGTGATGTGGTTGCAGATTTAAATTTAAAAAAGATGATATATTTTGGAGAACGATCTGATTATCCGCTTTCAATTTTTATAACTAAAATGCAGTCACCTTATGGTATTGTGGAAGTAAGTGGGGACCGCCTTGTTTCTTTTAAGGAAAAACCAATTCTGGATTATTATATAAATGGAGGGGTTTATTTCTCCCAGGGATCCCTTGATTTTGGAGATTTTGATGTGGGGGATATTGAAAAAACATTATTCCCTATGATGGCCAAAGAAAATCAACTGGGTTACTATAAAGAGGACGGATTATTTTGGATGGCCATTGATACCTCTAAAGAACTGGAACAAATCCAAAAAGAATACCAGAACAGGGAAGATAAGCCGTGGGGCTATGAAAAAGTTCTGATTAATACTGATAAATACCTCACCAAAGAATTATTCATAAAAGAAGGATATCAGACTTCATTCCACTACCACGAGAAAAAAGACGAGACCATGTACATCATTAGTGGGGCGGGATACATTGAGTTTGAAGACCGTAAAGAATACTTTGGCAAAAACGACACGGTGCGCATTGAACCTGAAAAACGCCACTCCATAGTGGCCATGGAAAATACCATATTACATGAGGTATCAACACCCCACCTGGATGATACCGTTCGTATCAACGACTTCTATACTCGATAGCCGTCATATGGTACTTATAAACTCTATTTTAAATTTTTATTTTATTTAAAAGTCAATAAAGGAAAACGGTATGATAAGTATAATAGATTATGGCAGTGGAAATCTAAAAAGTATAAAAAATGGATTTTCAAAAATAGGTGTGGATTCTCTGGTTACAGATAATGCGGGTATGATAAAAGATGCAGAAGCACTGGTCCTGCCGGGAGTGGGGGCCTTTGGTGCAGCTATGGGAAATTTACATAAATATCAAGATCTTATATTTGAGCACATAGAGTTAGGAAAACCCTTTTTAGGCGTTTGCCTGGGATTGCAGCTTCTTTTTTCTCACAGCCAGGAGAGTAGCAAAATCCAGGGGCTCAATATATTCCCGGGGGAAGTGGTACGATTACCTCCCGATAATAAAATACCTCATATGGGTTGGAACCAGCTAAAAATTATTAAAAACTGCCCGATTCTGGAGGGTATTGGTTCGGAATATGTTTATTTTGTACATTCTTACTATGTGGTCCCGGAAAATAATGATGTGGTGGCTGCGGTGGCTGAATATGGTATTGATGTACCGGCAGTACTATGCAGGGATAATGTATATGCCACTCAATTCCATCCAGAAAAAAGTGGAAAATCCGGGCTGGATATTTTAAAGAATTTTGTAAAGCTGGTGGAATGACTTAATAACTTATTTTATGATATTTATTTTTATATACGGTAGGAATAAAATTCATTATTTAATACAAAAAATTTTTATAGTATTACTAATATAAAATAGCATACTTAATATCATCGGGATTTATAGTAACTTACATCAATCTTACTCATTAGAAAATCTAATTACAATTCACATAAAATGGTGGTTATATGGATATCGAGGGATTTGTAAGGCGTGAAATAAATATCAAGGATCAAAAAACCATTGAAAAGATACTTTCAGAAAGGATAATTGAACATAAAGACCTTAATCCTGAAAAAGCCTCTAAAATGGCACAAGCTGTCATGGAAGAAGTTAAAAATACTCTGGCAATCCAGGATGTGGATGATGAATTTTTAAAAGAATTAATGGAAGTGCATGGGGCTGGTATTTCCATGGGAAATATGGGTGTAGGATCACGGGGAGCAGGGGACTTCTTTGTGCACCGCCAGATTGCAGAAATAGTGGCCAGCTCCCCCACTTCATCTTTTATAAATCCCACTGCCCAGGATGACGGGGGGGTGGTGGAAGTCCACGCTCCGGAGGATAAAATGTTCATAACCACTGCTGTGGATGGAATACATTCCAGGCTTAGCGAATACCCTTTTTTAGGAGGTTTCCATGTGGCCCGGGCTGCACTGCGCGATGTATGTGTCATGGGATCTGATCCGGTGGCCATTATAAGCGACCTGCATCTGGCTGATGATGGGGATGTGGGAAAACTTTTCGACTTCACTGCAGGAGTAGCTGCCATATCTGAACTGGTAAAAGTGCCTATTGTTGCAGGCAGCACCCTCCGGGTAGGAGGTGACATGGTTTTAGGGGATCGTCTTGTAAGTGCAGTAGGGGCTATAGGTGTATCACCACATCCTCCCACCGCCCGAAAACGTGCTGAAGCTGGAGATATAATCCTGTTAACTGAAGGATCAGGTGGAGGCACCATTACCACTACTGCTATCTACCATGGTCTTTTTGATGTGGTGGAAGAAACCATGGATATAGACTTTATACTGGCCTCCGAAGCCATTATGCAGGAGGGTCTTCTACCTCAGGTACATGCTATGACTGATGTAACCAATGGTGGATTGAGGGGTGATGCCCATGAAATTTCCACCACCACCGGCCTGGGAATGGAATTTTATCAGGAAAAAATAAGGGAAATGATAAATCCCAAAGTCCTGGAAATGCTTGAAAACCTGAATATAGATCCATTAGGTGTTTCAGTTGACTCTTTAATGATCATAGCTCCGGAAGACGTAGCACTGCAATCTAAAAAAGCCATCAGAAAAGCAGGTGTAAAAGTAAAAGAAATAGGGGTGGTAAATAACAGCGGATCCCCTATTCTGATTAAAGAGGACGGAAGTAAAGAAGAACTACGGCCCCTTTTTAGAGAAGCTGCATATACTAAAATAAAAAAACTGGTGGGAGATACCACCCCTCAAGACTTTGAGTTAATGAAGCAAAAAGTTCACCAGGCCGCACAAAAATCTATAGCAAAAAAGGATAGGGTGGTTCAATCCATTAAGGGTAATTAAAACTATCATGGGATTTTAATGGATGAAAAAGGATTCATTGTTTCTTTAGATGCAGTATTGGGATTACTGGTAGTTTTAATAATCATGGGAACCATCTCTTTTAATTCCAACCCCCTTTCTAATCCGGCCTACACCGAAAACAAGTTTATGGCCCAGGATATAATGGAACTTATGGCCAGCCTGGAACCTTACCCCGGGGAGGGTTCCTTACTGGAAAAAATGGCAGGGATCCTGGATGAGGGAAACTGCAGCCAAACATCTCAAAATCAGGCAGGACTACTGGCCAGTATGTTTTTAGATAAATACCATCCGGATATTAACTATAACCTCACTGAAATTAACCATCTTAAAGGGACGACAATATGTGCTAATGCTCCTATGCAGGATGCAGATAATATTAACTCGGCCCAGAGAAACTCCAAGGGCTACACTTTCCAGTTATATGTGTGGTACTAGTGTTTTAAAAAATTTAATTTATCAATATAGATTCTAACCGGCAGGTTATGAAAATTATTAAATACTAAAAAATTCTAACCATATTTAATCTGGTTTAATTACTCCAGACTCTGACTTTTTCATGAAACCTACTTTAAATAATCAATGGCCCTGATAGTGTAGTGGATATCACGTAGGATTGCGGATCCTATTACCCGGGTTCAAGTCCCGGTCAGGGCATTTCTAATACTCAAATATTCTTTTTTCCTGTCCTGATTTTTCATTTTATAATCCTCGTTTATATAAATTGCTTAATTATTTAGCCGGGTAATTACAAATCATATTACATGACTGATATAGGCTATTATAATTCAGAAATTGAAACCATGGAACGGGGTGACCTGGATGCTCTGGTGGAAGAAAGGATTAAATATACCCTTAAGTATGCCTATGAAAACTCTCCTTTCTATTATAAATGGTTTAAAAAGAATAATATTGATTTTTCATATATAAGAACCCACGAAGATCTGCAGGAGCTACCTATAATAACTGGAAGCACGGTTAGAAATAGACAACCCCCTGAGACCAAGGAATTTGAATTTAAATGCGGGTCATGGGATGATATTTATACTATTCATGAAACCAGCGGAACCAGCGGCCAGCCCAAATCCTTCTTTTTAACCTGGGAAGACTGGCAAAGGTATGCTGAAAAATACTCCCGTGCTTTCACCTCCCAGGGTTTTGGTACTGGGGATAGGGTGGTGGTTTGTGCTTCCTATGGGATGAATGTAGGGGCCAATACTATGACCCTGGCTGCTAAAAATATTGGCATGACCATCATCCCCACTGGAAAATGTACCTTCCCGGTACGCCTGATGAAGAATTACGAGCCCACCGGAATTGTGGCCAGCATATTTAAATTGCTAAGGCTGGCCCGGCGCATGAAAAAAGAAGGTTTAGATCCTCAAAATTCCTCTATTAAAAGATTAATTGCGGGAGGGGAGAGTTTTTCACCTGAAGCACGTGATTATGTGGAAGAATTATGGGGGGTTAAAATTTTCAATACTTATGGCAGTACCGAAGGAACCATGTGTGGCGAATGCCATAAACGGGTAGGTTTGCATGTCCCTGAAGACATGGTACACCTTGATGTTTATAATCCTATGATGAAAGACTTTGTGCCAGATGGGGAATACGGTAGAATAGTTTTAACCACTTTACTACCGGTAGGGGGTAAAACCGGGACATTGCTTTTAAATTATGACACCGATGATACCACGGTGGTGGTTTCCCGGGATAAATGTGCATGTGGTCGGACCCATATGAGGATTATGAACCCCCAAAGGGAAGCTGAAACCTTCTGGATATCTGGAAATCCTTTTAACCGGGTAGATGTGGAACAGGGGGTTTTCCAGAGGGAGAATATGGACTACCTCACGGGAGAATATGAGTCCTTTATCTATGGTGATGAGGATGAGGGAGAAATCACCATGCGGGTTAGTCTGGAATGTGGAACTATGGATAAATGTGACCAGGAACTAATTGAAAATAACTTTATAAAATCTTTCTTCCAGTACAAACCAGGACTACAACAGGCTTACTCGGAGGGGACTTTTGATTTATTATTTAATTTCACCGGGCCAGGAGATCTGGAATTCTACCGGATAAAAGGTCGGCCGCGAAGAGTGGTGGATCGAAGGTAATCTGGTTAATTTAAATACTTTTATTTACTTATTTTTCCAGGAAATAAACTAATTTAATTTTTGAGGAAATCAAATGCTTAATGCTGAAACTTTTATTACCCATACTAAAGGAACTGGAGGAACTATCCGGGTGGAATATGAGGATTTTTATGTAGAAGAAATCCCTGAAACAATCCCTACCGGTGAAGGTCCCAATACATGGATGTGGATTGAGAAAAAAGGACGAACCACCCTGGACGTAGTGCTGGACATTGCCCGGGATTTAAACCTGTCTCGTAAGAGAATGGGTTTTGCTGGAATGAAAGATAAAAAGGCGGTGACCCGGCAGTGGTTGGGTATAAGTAACTTCGAAGCTAAAGACCTGGAGCCGATTATAGATAAATATTACAACGTAGAATTTATTAAAATCACTCAGAACCAGAAAAAACTTCGTATGGGACAGTTAGTGGGTAACAAGTTCCGTGTTTTAATTAGAAATATAGAAAACCCGGATAAAGCTGCTTTTGAAGCTCAGAACGCCTTAAAAAAGTTAGAAGAGGTGGGAACTCCTAATTACTATGGCTGGCAGAGATTTGGAAAACCACGCAGCAACACCCATCTGGTGGGCAAAGCACTCACCACCAATAGTCTAAAGAAAACGGTGGGGGCATACATTGGAAACCCCTATGATGATGAACCAGAACACATCAAAGCGGCCCGAGCAGCATATGATGATGGAAATCTGGAAAAATCATTTGAATTAATGCCCACCGGAATGCGTTATGAGCGAATGATGCTTAGAACACTCTTAAAGGAAGAAAAAAAGAAGCAAACTCTGGATGAAGAGTCTTATCGTAAGGCACTGTATAGTCTTCCTAAACCATTAAGTAGAATGTTTATCCATGCCTATCAATCCTTTTTATTCAATAAAGCAGTAAGCAAAAGATCAGCCCTGGGAATAAACCAGTACCAGGAAGGGGACATAATTATTGATAATGAAGAACATTTAATACATGAGGGGTCTTATGAAGAGCTGCAGGAGCAGATTGATAATTTCCAGGCTCACCCCACCGCACCACTTTTTGGAACCAAAGTACCTTTAGCTGGAGGTAAATTAGGAGAAATGGAACAGCAAGTTCTGGATGAAGAAGACATATCCCTTGATGATTTTGAATGCCCTAAAATGCCAAAATTAGGTAGCCATGGATTAAGAAGGTCCATACGATTTAAAATATGGGATGTTTCAGCTACTGCGGTACCGGAAGGGATTTTAACTGAGTTTTCCATACCAAAAGGGTGCTATGCTACTGCAGTTTTAAGGGAGATAATGAAAACTGAAGCGGTTTAAATATAATAATAATCAGGGAGAAATTATAGATGCAGGTATTTAAGTGTAGAGTAATATCCCGGGGCAAGGCCCGGGGAAAAATCATCCACAGCAGTCAACCACTTAGTTTTTTAGGAGGGGTAGATCCAGATACTGGTAAGATCATGGACATTAACCATCCTTTACAGGGTGAAAGTATAAAAAATAAGATCCTGCTTATCCCTGGAGGAAAGGGATCCACCGTGGGTTCTTATGTGATTTTCCAGATGTATAAAAATAATACGGCACCGCTGGCCATAATCTGCCTGGAAGCAGAACCCATAATCGCCACCGGAGCCATCATGGCAGGAATACCTATGGTGGACCATATACGTCCCGAGGTCATGGATATACTCGCCCAGGCACTTGATGTCGAAGTTGATGGGGATAATGGCGAAATTAAAGTTTTTAACCATTAAAACGAATTATTCTCCTAATTAATACTCCTTTTCTCTCATATTTTCAGCTAAAACTCCACCCAGGGCTCCTAAAACTGTAAACATTATTAATATAATCGCAGTAAATAGAATACCGGCTAAAATTCCAATTAAACTGGCTATATCTCCTAAATTAGTGGAAATAAGTCCGATTAATGTACTCAATATTCCTATGCCTGCAAAGGAAATTAAACTAATAACCACACCACCAAATAATCCGGAAAGAGCACCATCTTTTGCTCCATCCATTTCATATTTTTTTGTTAGATATATGGTTATATAACCTCCTGCCAGAGGACCTAGAAAGAATAATGGAAAAATGGACAGTCCCAAGGCCAGGGTCAGTGCTGATGTAAAAAGACCTCCGGCAAGAATGGCTTTAATATCACTCATTAACATAACTCCTGCAATTTTAATATATGGATTATTTTATCTGGAAAAATAATAAAAAGCTATCGTTTTAAACTTTACAATTCATTAAAAAAAATAAAAAAAAGGGTTTGATTTATCTGCTGGCTATAACGGTACCTATGACTCCGCCTATGGCTCCGATTATACCGTTGATTATGGCTCCGATTATGATTGCAATTAATCCCACAGCGGCTCCGGCTGCTCCAAGTAGAATTCCTAATCCTATAATGGCCAGAATACCTACTATTAAGGCTGAAACAAGTCCTACCAGGGCTCCATGGATTGCTCCATTCATGTAGTCTCCGCCAACAGTATAACCTACATATATAGTTGCTAATAAGTATCCTATGGTTCCGCCCCATTCTCCGAGGACTGCTCCCAGAATCAAACCTAATACTATGGCTAATACCAAACCAATTATCACTGTTTTCCAGTCGATGTCCATCTTTTCACCTCCCCTTCAATTATATACTTTGATACTTGTTTTATTGCATATATTTTTTTCTTTTTTTATCTAAGGATATATTTTTTAATCTATTCCTATCCCGACGAATATTATCTATTCAATTTTATTAGAATTAGAAATAAAACATTATTTGATGTATTATAGTTACCTTATCATTTTAAAATACAAAGATATTCAATTATAAATAATATTAAATAACTTAAAACCTGTAATCCGGATTTATTCAACCTTAATAAATTAAATTAGTTAATAGTTACGGGCTTTTAATTGAGGACAGGCACACCATAATTTAAACTGCTATCTTTTAACACCTAGTAATTTTCTCTTACATCTTTTTTTTAATAATAGAAAATATCAAATATATCCCGAACAAAGTATTATCATATTCAATTCTTTACATCAGAGGTTAACCCATGAAAAATGTGCTTATTATCAATGCTACAATAATTGATGGAACTGGTAAGAAACCCCTTGAAAACAGGGACATTCTGGTGGAAAAAAATATTATAAAAGATATTATCCCATCTAATTCCCTTAACAATCCGGAAGTTGAAATTATTGATGCACAGGGATCTTTTATTCTACCGGGATTTATTGATACTCATATTCATTTAATGGCCAATGGTTTTAGAATGGAAGATAACATGCAAAAGCCCCTGGCCTTACATTTTTATAATGCCCTGAAAAACATGGAAAAAACATTAAATGCAGGTGTAACCACGGTAAGAGACGCGGGTTTAGCTGATGCAGGGGTTAAAATGGCATCAGAAAAGAATCTGTTTCCAGCACCACGTATGCAGATATCTGTCATGCCCCTTTCAATCAGTGGCGGACACTTTGACTTTTTCTTAAAATCAGGATTTGATATGAAGTTATCCTATCCTGGTCTCCCGGAAAGTATCTGTGATGGTGAAGCAGAAGTTAGAAAAAGAACCAGGGAAATTTTAAGATCTGGAGCAGAAGTAATCAAGGTAATGGCCACCGGGGGAGTAATCAGTGCGAATGATAGTCCTGAATTTAGTCAGTTTACTTTAAAGGAGCTGCAGTCTGTGGTGGAAGAAGCAAATTATAAGGGGGGCTTAAAGGTCATGGCCCATGCTCATGGTACAGAAGGCATAAAAAATTCACTTAAAGCCGGTATCCACTCCATTGAACATGGTACATATATTGATCAGGAAGCAGCAGATATGATGGTGGAAAATAATGCTTACCTGGTTCCCACTTTTGTGGTAACTAATCTCAATAAAAAAAAAGCTCTGCAGGGTGAATTACCGGAATATAGTCGCAAAGAAGCTATTGAAATATCTCATGTACACCAGGAAAATATGGGGCTGGCCTATCACTCCGGGGTGCAGATAGTAATGGGGACTGACTGTGGGGTGGTGGAACATGGTAATAATCTTCTGGAACTGGAATATTTATGTAAGATGGGCATGGAACCCATGGAAGCCCTGATGGCCGGGACCTTAAAAGCAGCGGAGTGCATGGGATGGGAAGAAAAGATAGGGTCCATTGAAAAAGGCAAACTGGCCGATATGGTTATGGTTAAAAAGAATCCTTTAGATGATATCAGTTCCCTGTCTGATGAGGAGAATATATTAATGGTAATTAAGGATGGAAAAATAGTTAAAGCTAATCAGGAATGATTAACAAAACTCCAAAGAGGTCATTATTTTATACCATGGCAATTTAACTGAAATCATCTCTTGACATAGGGAGATACCAATAAGGGCAGCACCCCCTGTTAAAATGCCCCTCTCGCTTAAGTTGCTGAAAACTCATAGTAAACAATAGATCATGTTCACCACCTGCATAAATAGGGGGGTCATATTTAATTTGAAGGCAGGTAGTATCTATTGAATTAATGGAGATGAAAATTATGGAAATCTCTGGGAGAAATTTAAAAAAATAGTGGTGGTGCTGGGGCTGGTACTGGGATTTATGGTTGCAGTGTTTTATCTGACCTATAACTTTTCCTTGATGTGGCAGGCTATGTCGGCAGGGATAATCATCGGAATTTTATTAATATTATTATTTTTAATGGCATTGGGCTTAATATATCTCTTTTTGAGGGTATTATGGATTGGTAGGGATCTTAATAAGTGTATAAATCAAAATGAATTACTTAAAAAGAAACTAAAGGCCAGAGAAAAACTGGAAAATGATCCTTAAAATTACTGATTTCTTATATTAAAAAAAATAATGATTAGAATAGATAAAATCTATTCTAAGTATATTTGCTGCTTTATTCTAACTGTATTTTGAACGAACCAATCTTTGGTGCAAGTATATTGTAAATAACTGCAGTTAAAGCATAGGCGATGAATACCAATATAAATCCGCCTATAATATGAGCCAGTAAGATCAGTATGCCTGCTTCTATAGATCCAAGGGCAGCTAATAATATCAGGAATATTATCCCTAATATGAGTCCCAGGACTGCAGCAATAGCACCGGTTATTAATCCGATGGCCACGGGATTAATGTTTTCTACACCAAAGAAGTTATCTGTCATTTGAGCTAATTCTACTTTTATTCCACCTACTTTTGGGGCCAGTAGATTATATAGCAGGGCTGCAATGGCGGCACCAATAAATACGAAGATAAAAGTAAGCAGAGGACTGATTATTATGTTCAGTATAGCGCCCAATGCTCCTGCACCACCTATTTCAGGTAGTTGTCCGGTAGTTGCGTTGGTAGCAGCCAGGGCCAGGGTACCAATACCTCCAATCAGTTCAATCAAAACCGCTTGAAGGGGAGCAATTACCAGTTGCATAATCAACTGGAATACGGCTGCTACTCCTGCCAGTATAAGTGCAAAAGGGACTACTTCTGCTCTGGTTACTTCAATCATTTCCTCTAATTCAATTTTGATTCCACCGAGCTTGGGTACCAGTAAATTGTAGAGCAATGCCTGCAGAAAAGAGGGCATTATACTTAATAAGAAGGATCCAACCGGGAAAACAACAAGGCCTGCTACTGAAATACTAAGTATAACTCCACTTAGAGGAGCAAGTTCGGTTCCAGATAGTAGTGAGGCAAATGCACCTCCAAATATCAACAGTATAATTGCAAATATGAAACCCCATACTGCATTAAGAGCAGCATTCATAATAGTATAGGGCACTATTTTTATCGATTTCAATTCTTTCATAGTTTTCATCTAAAAGCACCTCCCTAGGTACTATTTATTATTATGTTAAAAGGAGCATAAATAACTGCTACCCTATAAAAAAATAATTTAGAACTAAGTGGTATATTTACTCTTATAATCACTCAAAATAAAAAAAAGTGAATAGAACTTATTCCATTTCTAATCTTATTCCACCCAGTTTAGGAGCAAGGAAATTGTAAATCAAAGCAATGATAGCGTAAGTTATAAATCCGGCCACAAAAGCCCCTATGGTTGCAAATATAATTAAAACAATAGCTCCTACCAGCCCTCCTGCTATTACCGCACCTAATTCCTGGGCCGGTACCAGGGCCAGAAGAGATGCTCCAAATATTACTACTATAAGGGACCAGATAAATCCTAAAACCCCACCTATAGCTCCTATCATCAGGGCAAAGGGCATTACTGGTATAGATTTTATTTCTTTGGTTTCAACCATTCAATCACCTCTTTTTTTGGTGGAAAAATCCACTGGATTATTTTTAAGATGATTAAAGTATAAGATTTTATCTGAAACCCTCTGGACCTCAAAACAATAAAAAAAGAGAAAATAATTAAAATATGATTTAAAACCAGTTTTTAGAATTCTCCAGCACGTTTTCTACCATTAAAACCGCGGATCCAATATAAGTATGGGGATCCATAATTTTCTCAACATCATCGGGGGAAAAATACTCTTCCAACTCGGTTTGGGATAATATGACATCAGATAACAATTCATTATCCTTATTGGCTTTAATAGCACATTTTCTTACCAGGGCGTAAGCAGTCTGGCGTCCCATACCTTTACGGGTTAACTCGGCCATGAGTCTTTCAGCCATAATCAAACCACGGGTGAGATTCAGATTTTTTTCTATGTTCTCTGGATAGAAAACCAGATTTCCCATTAATTTCAGGGTTAAATTTAGGATATAGTCCGTTAGAATGCAGGCTTCCGGGAAAATTATTCTTTCACAGGAGGAGTTTGTTAAATCCCTTTCATGCCATAACGGATTATTTTCCATGGCAGCTATCACATAGGAGCGCACCACCCGGGAGACTCCACATATCCTCTCGGCGGTTATGGGATTCATTTTATGGGGCATGGTACTGCTTCCCACCTGTTTTTCAGGATCGAATTTTTCCCCAATTTCCATAATCTCTGTTCGTTGCAGGTTACGGATTTCCAGGGCTATTTTATCCAGAGTGGTGGCTATATTGGCCATTACCATCATGAACTCGGCGTGGTTATCCCTTTGTACCACCTGGTTGGATATGGATACCGGCTCCAGCCCTAAAATTTCAGAAACCTTTTCATGAACCTGCAGACCCTCTATTCCCAGAGCAGCAGTGGTACCTACTGCTCCAGTCATCATGCCCACACAAAGTCTTTTTTGGACTCCGTCCAACCTTTCTTTTTGTCGGTACATTTCTTCAGCCCACAGGGCAAATTTCATACCATAGGTGGTGGGTAGGGCATGTTGTCCATGGGTACGTCCAATGCATACATTCTCTTTATTAGATTCAGCCAGATCCAGAAGCAATCGGGTTAGCCTTTCAATTTTTTCCTGGAGTACGGCAATAGACTCCTTAAAAAGTAATGATTGGGAGCTATCCACAATATCATTAGAAGTTGCCCCAAAATGCACATATTCTCCCGCATCCCCCGGGCATTGTTCAGCCAGAGCCTTCACCAGAGAAGCTATATCGTGATTGGTTTCTCTTTCTATTTCATTTACTCTTTTCAGGGTCACATAATCTGTACTGGACTTTTTTTTTATCTCTTCTCCGGCAGAAAAGGGGATTATGCCTAATGTTGCTTCAGCCTGGGCCAGTGCAGATTCCACATCCAGCATTTTTTGCAATTTATTTTCCGATTCCCAGATATTTTTCATTTCAGGGGTACCATACCTGAATTCAATAGGGTGGATAGCCATAAAAATCACTCCTTGATTGTAAAAAAACTTATAAGAAATTTAAAAATAAATTATTTAAGCGGAAAAACGAAGGGCCAGGCAGAATATTGCTAAAATAACAGTCATTACCACGACCTGTTCCGGAGATAATTTAGGACCTCTGGTTTCTTCTTCAAAATACCTTACTAAACCTGCACCACTGGGGGGTAGGGTTTTTTTATCTTTTTTTGCCATTATATCACCATGGAATTGAATTAATTTAACTTTTGTAATTCATAATTTTTAATTACTAACAAATATAACTCTTAATTGTATATCTTTAATCTTATTTTTATATTTACACCTTGATATATACTTAAGCAGAATTATTCCTAAATAACTTCTAATCGGGATTTATAAAAAACCATTATATTTTAGTAAATCATTTTAAATTTTAATTTTGGCTCGGTTCTTTTTTAAAATAAAATATAAAATGACCAGGACTATTATCGCCGTTACCAGGTTATCTATAAAAGATATCTGGGCTTTCACCAATAGGTAAATATTTCCTGAAAACCAGCCCAGCAAGCCCCAGAAAAATATCTGCACTGTGGTACCCAGGAAGGTTATAATCACATAATCCCTGGGATTATATTTTATTAATCCACAGAAAATATTCACCGACACACTGGGGATAATGGGTAGGCAACGGGCCATAAAAATAAAAAGATGTTCATAACGACTTTCTTTAAACTTATTTTCCACTTCCTGAACATCTTCTGCCCCAAAACCCATATAAGGGCCAATTCTCTCTATAAATGGAATACCTGCTTTATAGGCTATTATATAAAAAACCAAAGATCCGATAGTTATTCCTAAAGAAGCAGGTATTACACTATTGGATATTAAAACCCCTAAAGATGATACTGATAAATCAACCCCTTTAAGGGTTATCACACTGGAGGTTAAAACAATTAGACTGGCAGGGAGGGGGACTATAATCTGTTCAATTACACCTCCTAAAAAAACTGCCCAGGCACCATAAGTATTGAAAAATACTTCTATATTATTTATGATGTAATTTAACATGGAAATGCAGTAAAATTGTGATAGTAATTTTAATAATTATTTTCATTTTTTTTAATTAATCCAATAATTAAATATCACTTCTAACATATGTATAACTAATTATTTCCGGTGTTAGTTCACTCTTAAAAATAGGGATATAATGGATTTTTAATTTAATTAAGACTTTAAAATCTTCAATATACTTTTAAAGGGATTATAATGGATTATTTTGAACAACTTGAAAAAGAAACTAAAAAATTGTATGATCTGGCTGCTAAAGCAAGATCCATGGGTCTGGATGTACAGACGGAAATTGAGATTCCCCTGGCCAAGGATTTAGCTGAAAGAGTGGAAGGGTTGGTGGGCCCGATAGGTATTGCTCAGAGAATAAAAGAACTGGAAAGTGAAATGAGCAGGGAAGAAGCAGCATTTAAGATTGCTGCTGAAATAGCCTCGGCGGATTTAACAGACAATAAAGAAGATGAAATAACCCAAAGAGAATTAATGGCGGACCAGGCTCTGCGTACCGCCCTGGCCATACTAACCGAAGGAGTGGTGGCCGCCCCTTTAGAAGGGATAGCTAAAGTAAAAATTAAACAAAATTTTGACCGTACCAACTACCTGGCAGTGTACTTTGCCGGACCTATAAGAAGTGCAGGGGGGACTGCAGCTGCACTTGCAGTTCTTATAGGTGATTATATTAGGTGGGCTATTGATTTAGCACCTTATAAACCTACTGATAGGGAAATTGAACGTTATGTGGAGGAAGTAGAGTTATATGAATCGGAAGTAACCAATTTGCAGTACTCTCCTAATCCCGATGAAGTACGGCTGGCTGCCAACAACATCCCGGTGGAAGTAACCGGGGAACCCACTGATCAGGTTGAAGTCTCTCACCGGGACCTGGAAAGGGTGGAAACTAATAATATAAGGGGAGGAGCGCTTTTAGCTATGGTAGAAGGGGTTATACAGAAAGCCCCCAAAGTATTCAAGTACGCCAAGAAATTAAATTTAGAAGGTTGGGAATGGCTAGAAAAATTCTCAAAAGGCCCTAAATCACAAAAAATAGAAAAAGGAAAAGATTTAGTCAAAGCAGACGATACTTACATCAGGGATATCATAGGAGGGAGGCCAGTACTTGCCAATCCTTCTGAAAAAGGAGCATTCAGACTGAGATATGGCCGATCCCGAAACACCGGCCTGGCAGCCATGGGAGTTAGTCCTGCTACCATGGAAATTTTAGAATTTCTGGCAGTAGGTACCCAGATGAAAATTGAAAGGCCAGGTAAAGGAAACTGTGTGGTGCCGGTGGATAGTATTGAAGGACCACTGGTGAAATTAAAAAATGGCAGCGTGGTTAAGGTATCCACGGTGCAACAGGCCCGAAATCTAAAGGGTAAGGTGGATGAAATACTATTTTTAGGAGATATGCTGGTGGCATTTGGTGAATTTCTTCGAAACAACCATGTATTGCTTCCTGCAGGATGGTGCAACGAATGGTGGGTGGAAAAAATCGCCCAATCCCCACAATACGATCTTGAAAAGGATCCACTGGATATAAAATCTTTAGAAAATAAATCCTTTACAGCTAAAGAAGCATTTGACATATCTGAAAAATATGAAGTTCCCTTACATCCAGAATATACTTATTTTTACCATGATCTGTCCCGGGATGATTTTAATATGCTCCGAGATTGGATAATAGAAAAAAAAGAAGATTATCAGAAAGGGAAGGAATTTAAAATTTTAATAGCTCCTCAAAAAAGAATTCTGGAGATTTTAGGGGTTCCTCACATGGTAGAGGATTCTCAGGTAATCATTGATGCAGATAATGCTTATGCACTCTTTAAAACCCTGGAAAAACCATTGGGGGAAGAAGAAGAATCTACCATACCTGCATTAAATAAGGTTTCACCAGCGCATATTATGGCCAAAGCCCCAACTTATATTGGAACCCGGGTGGGCAGGCCAGAAAAAACAAAAGAACGTAAAATGAAACCCGCACCACATTCTCTTTTTCCCATATCTACTTTTGGGGGCAGCAGGCGAAATATTGTGGAAGCTGCTAAAAAAGGAAAAATATCGGTGGAAATCAGCCGTTCCAAATGCACCCAATGTCAGATTAGTTCGTTTCAGTCTATTTGTCCCCACTGTGGATCACACACAGTTATTACTGCCCCTGGAAAGAAAAAAATTAATTTATCTGGTTTATTAAGAAAAGCTTCTGAAAATGTGGGAATCCGAAAGATCGATGAAATAAAAGGGGTTCAGGGAATGATTTCCCAAGAAAAATTTCCAGAACCTTTAGAAAAAGGTATTCTAAGGGCAAAAAACGGAGTATTCGTCTTTAAAGATGCTACAATTCGCCATGATTCTACTGACCTGCCCTTAACTCATTTTACTCCTCGAGAGGTGGGGGTGAGTATTGAGAAACTGCAGGAACTGGGATATGAAAAAGATTGCTATGGCCATGAATTAGAAAATGTAGATCAAATAATTGAAATTAAGGTACAGGATGTGGTGATTTCCGATAACTGTGCCCAGTACCTTATCGGGGTGGCGGGGTTTATTGATGATCTTTTAGAAAAATTCTATGGTATGGAACGATTTTATCAGGTGAAAGCTAAAAATGACCTGGTGGGCCAAATGGTAGTAGGATTAGCCCCACACACTTCTGCAGGAGTATTAGGGCGAATTTTAGGCTTTACGAAAGCTGCAGCATGCTATGCCCATCCCTATTTTCATTCTGCTAAAAGAAGAAATTGTGATAGTGATGAAGACTCCATTATGCTGTTAATGGACGCTCTTCTCAATTTTTCCAAATCATACCTCCCCAGTAGCCGGGGAGGAAGCATGGATGCCCCACTGGTTTTATCCTCCCGGATTGACCCGGAAGAAATAGACGATGAATCCCATAATATAGATGCCATGGCTTCCCTGCCTCTGGAATTTTTTGAAAAATCCACAGAATATGCTAAACCTTCTGAAGTGGTGCATATGATGGATAATGTGCAAAAAAGACTGGGCACAGCTAAACAATATCAGGGAATCATGTTTTCTCATCATACTCATAGCATACATCAGGGGCCCAAGGTCTGTCTTTATAAGTTGCTCCCCACCATGAAGGAAAAGGTAGAGTCACAGGTGGAACTGGCTGAAAAAATAAGGGCGGTGGATCAAAGAGGGGTGGTGGAAGGAGTACTCAGCTCCCATTTCCTTCCGGATATGATGGGTAATGTACGGGCATTTTCCCGGCAAAAAGTTCGCTGTACCAAATGTAATAAAAAATACAGGCGAATTCCCCTTACAGGGGAGTGTAAATGTGGAGGTAATCTCATACTCAGTGTTTCCAAGGGCTCGGTGGTCAAGTACCTGGAAATTTCAAAAAATTTGGCTAACAGATACCCTATAAATCCTTATTTAATGCAAAGAATAGAGATTCAGGAATTTGGGATTAATTCTCTCTTTGAAAGTGATAAATCAAAGCAGAGCTCTCTGGATGTATTTTTATAGATTTAATTAAGAATTTTGATTATAAAAAAACCAGAAGTTTATGGACTTGGGGAAAAGGTTTTCGTCAAAATCCATATTTATTGGTTTTATTACGAACAAAATAAACAAACTTTTTATACCTTCTTTTACAAAGAATAATGTAGTATTTAGATTCAGTTCTCTTTATAAAAGGACTTATATTGCTTTTTAGGAACAATTTGTTCCAGGCCAAAATATTTTAAATGGTGATGATGTGATGAGGGACGCGCGTATTATTGCGGCTCTGCCTACCAAGGCAGAGACCTGTGTATTGAAAAATAACGGCATATGTGAAAAATTTAGTCACGATAAAATTGTTAAATCTCTTTTAATGGTTGGTGCCCCCTTATGGGCCTCTGAAAAGATTGCCTCCCATGTGGGCACCGCTGCCTATGATGGGATCAGCACGGCGGAGATTAAAATGCTGGTTTATGATTCTCTTTGTGAAGTTAAAGAGGATGTTGCGGACCGTTACCTGGCAGCCAATAAACTTCGGGTACGTACCAGCCGTGATAAAATTGAAACTTTTGATCAAACCAAAATCGAAGATACTTTAGTTGTGGAAACCGGTGCCTCCCGTGAATTAGCACACAGCATTGCCTCGGATGTGTGGAAGGAACTTAAAAAATTAAATGTGGAATACTTAACTGCCCCCATGATACGGGAAATCGTTAACACCAAGCTGATGGAACATGGACTGGAGACCCTCCGGAAAAAGTACACCCGGCTGGGTATTCCGGTTTATAATATAACTTCCCTCATTCAAAACGGGTCCAGGGATAATGCAAACATGATCCACAACCCGGAAACCGTGCATAAATACGTGGCAGACGAAGCCCTCAAACAATACGCCCTTTTAAACCTGCCTCCTGAACTGGCAGATGCCCACATGTCCGGGGACATTCATATACATGATCTGGAATTTTTCGCAGGACGACCTTTAAACTGCATGCAACATGATCTCCGACTTTTCATCCGGCACGGACTTAAAGTAGATGGTACAGGAGATCATACCTCTGTGGCCGGACCTCCCAAACACATGGAAACCCTCATGAACCATGCCGGGGAAATAATGCTGGCCGCACAACAGAACATGAGCGGAGGTCAGGCCATGAGTCTATGGAATATATTTGTGGCCCCTTTTGCAGCGGGAATGCCCTATGAAAAATTAAAACAGGCGGTACAGATGTTCATTTTCAATTTGAATATGGCCTATGCTGCCCGGGGATCCCAGGTACCCTTTACCAGTATCAACCTGGAATTTTCAGTTCCTAAATTCCTCCAGGATGAACCAGCCTACGGACCTAAAGGCAAACTGGTAGGGACTTATGGTGACTTTGAAGAAGAAACCCGCTTACTACAAAGAGCCATAACTGAAACCCTCATGGAAGGTGATTCGGATGGAAAACCACATCTTTTCCCCAATACCATCTACACTATACGTAAAGAGTCCTTGAAATCAGACATGGAAGAGGATCTCATGCGGGTTCATGAATTATCTGCTAAATATGGATCAGCCTACTTTGTGAATATGCTGGCCAGCTACCGAGGTAATATGGCCAACTACATGGGCTGCCGAACCGCACTCCAGGATAACTGGACTGGAGAATGGGAAAAAGATTGTTTTAGAACGGGAAACCTGGCTTACGTTACTTTAAACCTGCCGAGAATTGCTTACCAATCCCGGGATGATAGTGAGATATTTGAATACCTGGATTCCTATATGGACATGGCAGTAAATGTACTAAACCTCAGAAGGGAATCGGCCTTAAATTGTTTAAATGAGTACAATATGCTACCCTTCCTTCGTCAGGAATTTGAAGATGAATTATACTATCGTATTGAAAATTCCACTCTATCATTTGGATTTGTAGGATTAAATGAGATGATGCTTTCTTATTTAGGAAATGGAATAGAAGACCCGGAATCCCACAAACTGGGAATAAAAATTCTTGAATATATAAACCACCGGGCAGATCAACTTAAAAAAGAAACAGGCCTAAGGTGGTCCGTACTCCAAACTCCTGCAGAATCCACTGCTTATCGATTTGCCAGTCTGGATAAAGAAAAATTCAAGGAACAGGCCATTACTCAGGGTGACAGAAATGCATATTACTACACCAACTCCTCCCATGTACCTGTAAATTCAGATGTACTCCTCCCTGAAAAAATCAGATTGGAAGAAAAATTCCACCCCCTGACTCCGGGAGGACACATATTCCACGCATTTATGGGTGAATCCTATTCCAGCGCGGAATCATTAATGAGTTTGACTAATAAGATAGCTAAAAAGTCAGATATTGGTTTCTGGGCATACAGCTCTGCTTTAAGTTTCTGTATTGGTTGTAAGACTCTCATGAAAGGATTAAATTCTCAATGCCCTACCTGTGGAGAAAAAGATGACGTAGAATGGTACGATCGTATTACAGGATACGTGCAACAAGTTGGCCGGGCAAAATCTTCATCTGGGGGATGGAATAAAGGTAAAATGCAGGAATTAAAAGATCGGCGTAGATTCGAACAATAAATCTTTATTTTTTTTTTATTTTATTCTCTTTTAAACCAGCTAATGATCTTTAATTTTACTATATGCTCCTTTTAAAGCCCATAAACTCTTTAAAAAGCCTTTATTTTCTTAAAAAATCTTATAAATAGAAAAAACTAATATACTTAATTCTATATTAATGAAAATAAGTAAAGTGAACACGCAGTGATTTTATGAATAAAACTAATAAAAAAATTATAATCATTGGCGCGGGCATCGCTGGATTATCAACCGGGTGTTATGCTCAAATGAATGGGTTCGATGCCATTATTTTTGAGATGCATAATAAACCCGGGGGGTTATGTACTTCATGGAATCGCAATGGATTCACTTTTGACTACTGTATCCATAACCTGGCCGGGACGGGAAAGTTAAAATTGGCAAAAATGTGGCAGGAGCTGGATGCTTTTGATAAAGAGGATATTATCCAACAAGATGTTTTTGTGAGGGTAGAGGATGAAAATGGCCAGGAATTAAATATTTACACCGACATCCAAAAACTAAAAAAACACCTTAAAACAATTTCTCCTGAGGATGAAGATGTTATTGAGGATTACTTAAATGCAGGGCATTCCTTATTAAATGCTGATTTTTTTTCAATGGGTATGGATGGCTTTTTTAGCAAATTACGTATTATTCCCCAATCTTATCAGATAATTAAATGGAGTAAAATAAATTTAGAAGAATATGCACGGCGCTTCAAAAACGATTTTTTAAAAAAGGCATTTCCCCATGTGCAGTACAATATGGAGGGGTCTGACATCCCCATGCTTCCTCATTTACTATTCATGGCAGGTTTTGAAGCAGGAGACCTGGGCTGGCCTAAATATGGTTCACTACAATTTAGTAAAAGAATAGAAAAACGATTCAAAAAACTGGGAGGGAACCTTCGATATAATAGCCCGGTTAATAAAATAATTCTAAATGATAATCGTGCGGTGGGAGTTATTTTAAAAGATGGTACAGAACATTACGCTGATATAGTTATATCTGCCGGGGATGGTCACAATACAATTTATAATCTTTTGGATGGTAAATTCACCAGTGATTTTATTGATTCCTACTATCGATCCTATGGTGAGAGTCAGGAATTTGGCTTACAGGTTTTCATGGGATTAAACCAGGATCTAAAAGGAGAACCTCACGCTATTGCACTCTTAATTAATCAAGATCTGGAAATCGAGGGCATAAAAAGAGATTCTCTTTATGTGGAGATATTTGACTCGACTACTGGCCTGGCAGCTGAAGGAAAATCAGTAATAAAAATAGTGATGAAGGGGAATTATAATTACTGGAAAAAGTTGAAGTCTGATAAAGAGTCCTATAAGCAAGAAAAGGAAATAGTTTACCATAAAGTGATTGATGTTCTTGAAAATAGATTTCCAGGAATAAAAAAAGACGTGGAAATATATGATGTTACCACCCCCTTAACCGTGGAAAGATACACTCATAATTTTCATGGCTGGCAGGTTTGGAGTCCCCCCGCGGCATGCTGAAGGTAATGTTTCAGGGACTAAGCAAGACATTACCCGGACTTCAAAACTTTTATATGGTGGGTCAATGGGCAGAAGCTATGATTGGAATACCTACAGCAGCTTTAAGTGGCCGTAACCTCATTAAGACTCTGTGTAAAAAAGATGGTAAAAAATTCCGCACACAAGAAAATTAATTTTTCATAGGGGTTATAACTATGGTTGAACACCAAAAATTCATGAAAGAAGCCATAAAAGAAGCTAAAAAAAGCCTTAAAGAGGGAGGAATTCCTATTGGGGCAGTTCTGGTAGAAAATAATCACATTATAGGCCGGGGCCATAACCGCCTGTTGCAAAATCAATCAGTAATTCTACATGGAGAAATGGACTGCATGGAAAGTGCCGGAAGGCTACGAGGGGAAGATTATCAAAAATGCACGCTTTACACCACTTTATCTCCCTGCACCATGTGTTCCGGGGCCGCACTACTTTATAAAATTCCTAGAGTAGTTATAGGTGAAAATAAAACTTTATCTGGTCCAGAACAACTTTTAAGAGATAATGGAGTGGAAGTTATTGATTTAGAAATGGAAGAGTGCTGGGAACTGCTGGAAGAATATATTCGGGAGAATCCTGAAATCTGGGAATCAGAACTGGAACGGGTAGGGGGAGAAACTAACTTAAAATAAATCCCAGAACTTAAATAAAAAATTAAATATCCTGGATTTCATCCAGAGGGAGGGTCACTGATTCACAGGAAGTACCAAAACCATGGGCCAGCATGCTGTGCCTTCCTGGACCACCAGCCACCACTATTACCACATCATCTATTTTTCGGGTAATAGGGACCATATTCTCTTTACACCATATCTCATCCAGTTTACGACCGCCTCTATCAGCTAAATTTACCGGAACCACCGCATACTGGTGTATATATTTTTTAACATCTTTTTTTCCCATCCCTCATCGGAAATGGTTCGAGCATGTTCTGGACTCATAATAACCAGTAACTCTCCTGGAACATGGCTGTTATTACAACCGGGAGTAGCAGCAGTATGTATGATGGTATCCAGTAAATCAGAGGCATTTTGGCTGCGGTGGTCATTAACATTATGTGCTGCTTCCACCCTAAAAGAGTTACTGCACCAGAGTCTCCTAAAAGACCTCTTTCAACATTTAAAGGTTCCCAGGGACTTTCTTCCTCATTTTCCGCAAAGCAGTAACTGTACTTGGAAGAAGAACCCATGGTGGAATGATCTCCTATCCCGGGAACGGCTCCGGCAATGTTTATCTCAGACCTGAAAGAATACTATGACTTCTGTAAATCATAGATGAATTTTCAGAGTCGAAAACTTTAAATACTATGAAACCAAATATAATAACTGACAAGTTTAGACAAAAATCATAAAAAGGAATGTAACTAGATTATAAGCGAAAACCAAGCTTAATCGATTAACCTAA
>JAHRFX010000031.1 GCA_019084405.1 Methanobacterium sp. | reverse complement strand
CAGACACCACCATCAATAACAAGCAGCAGAGGAACCATAGGCTACGAATCAACCATATTCATGTACTCCCGAATAATAGCCTTCCACGGAACACACAAAACACTACCCAACTTCGCCACCATAAACAACTGGATTGGACGAAAACTACCTGCAAGTCCTCCTGGTGTACCGGTAGAAACTAACTATGCCATTGAAATCATAAACTATGCTACTGGAGGAGATGTTACCAGAAATAGTTATTTTAATCAGTATATACCTAAAAATGCCCTGACTACGGCAGTAATTAATGCAGCTAAAAAAGGCACTCCCATGATTACTTTTGGAGATGGTAGTGGTCCTAAAGTAATGATTACAGCAGGAGTACATGGAGATGAATTACCAGCCCCTATAGCTGCCATGAAACTGATTAATTATATTGAGGGTAAGGTATTGAAAGGAACTGTATATATAGTGCCTTTTGTGATACCGGTTAACTCTGCAAATTCCTATCGGTACTGGAATGGTAAAAATCCTAATAAGATTGCTAATGTAGCAGGGAGCCCTACCAACGTCATCTTGAAAAAAGCTCAAAGTTTAGGTGTTATAGCCCTGGGAGACTATCACTCTACCCGACCAGGTGGTGATCCTGGTGAAGATGCAATGGTATGTAGTAAATCACCCAACTATGAAAGCTTTGTTCTGGCATCTTATATTGCCCAGAAAACGGGATGTGCGGTATATGCCTATAACCAGGCAGGTGTAGAATATCCTGGAGCATTGGAAGATGTGGCCAATTTAGCAGGAATAGTATCGGTAACTCCCGAAGTAAGCATCGCTCATGGCTATGCCAGTACTAAAACGGTAAATGACTCCTATGCTATGATGTTAGCTTTCCTGGAATACTATAAAATAATTTAATTTCCTTTTTTTTATTTTTTTTAGAATATTAGGTATTTATAAACTAAAAAAATAGCTTGTTTTATATTAATTTCAAAAAAAAAAGTTTTTCTGGCTTTAAAAAGCCAGAGTATCTACCTGTTTTACAAAAACATCTGCGTGGGATCTTGTGAGAGAGTAAGGTTCATATAAATAGGTTTCATAGAGTACTGCCGGGATACCCGCATTGTCAAGGGGTATGGTTACATATTCCGGGCTGGTTTGTGAAAAAGGAAAATAATATGCCATCCAGGGAATTTTATTTTTAATATCTCTGGCAATTTTTTCAGCAGCGCCACCCTCTACCGGAGCAAATATGAATCTTTCCTCCTCATAGGCACCCTGGTGGGAGTGGATATCAATAGCTAATTTGAAATCAGTTTTTTTTATATCACTTACCACAAATTCCTGAGCCAGTAGTTGCCCATTCATTCGTCCTTTGCTATAATCAGCTGCATCTTTAGTTACCTGTACCTGATAGACATAGTAGCAGTATCTGAGATTATTATGATTACTTTTAATTGCTTCTAATATTGCCTGATGGGAATTATGCTCATTAGGATGTACCCCTATAATATAAGCAATTTTAGTGGGGGATGAAGAATCTCCAAAAGGTCCTTCCCTTTTAACATTGCCATATTCCCTGCTGCCTAAAAGAACAGCCTTAGATTCAATCTGATCCAGATTATTTTCAGTGGTTTCTGGTTGAAACTGATTATTTTCAGTGGTTTCTGGTTGAAACTGATTGTCCTCTCCCTTAAATGGATTCAAATCAGGGGAGGGGGAGAGAAGGTAGGTTGATGCCATAGTTGTAATTAAGAATATTGAAAATAAAATGATGATTAACAATATTTTTTTCTGTTTTTCCATGATTATGCCTCATTTAACTGACAAAAACTGTAGAGGGAAGTTTTCCCGTATTTTTATATTGGGTTAATACTTTCATGAAGAGTTTAAAGGTTAAATCAGAAGATAAATCCGGAGATCCAGGAGTATAAATTCCAGTATAATTAGGGGCTTGCCCATTGTTATCCATCCAGATATATGTTCGGGAGGCCATATCCACATAATTAACGCGGGCTACATTAGCAGATGATAATACTCCATAGGGATTAGCTGGGCCGGCATAGTTACGAATGGGTATATTGATTTTTTCTCCTTGATCTATCAGGGTGATTGATCGGGCCATTAAGTACAGGCACTGGTTTTTATCCAGACTCAGTCCTTTATACTGGATGTTACTTATTTTACCATCATATCTTGAAATTTCAGATGCTAAAGCAGGTGCTTCAGTTACTGGAAAACCTGAACTTTCTGATATTTGATTAATGGATTCCTTTTCATCGGTACCCTCAATAAAATTTGAATTTAATAAATAGCCAGCTGCTAAGCCTAAAACAACCACCAATCCCACTAATGCCACCAGAATAAGGGCATTATTATTAGACCTGGTAGTGGATTTTTTTTCCTCAAATGTATTTTTTGATTTTTTCTGATGAGAGGGAACATTATTCAGTGATGTTCCGCATTTTTCACAAAATTTTGAATCAGGTTCATTCTCATGACCACATTTCGGGCAAAATATAGTTAATTCCTCCTATGAATTTAGTTAAGGATATGATTACAGTTATTAATTAGATTATTAATCCCTAAATTTAATAATTTGGATTATTCCTTCCTATGTACAGTCCTTATAGGGAAGGGGATTTCAATGCCTTCCTTTTGGTATCTTTTGTGCAATTTCTTAATAAATTCATGTTTTAAGGGGTATTGTTCTACAAATTCTCTAGCACTTAAAAATACATTGAAGTTGATACTGGAATCATCAAAATCAAAAAAACGTAAATATGGTTCAAAATTACCATCGGCAAATTTAAGATCAGAAGTAACTTCCCGTGCCACATCCAGGGTAATCATTTCCACCTTTTCCAGGTCACTGTCATAGGATACTCCCACCTGGACTTTAACTAATAAATCCTTCTGGTCCTTGTGGTAGTTGGTTATTATGGTGGAGGCCAGTTTATTGTTGGGTACGATGATCTTATTATTGGATAGTGGCTTGATGGTGGTGTTTCGCCAGGTGATATCTTCAACATACCCTTCCTCACCAGAATCCAGCATTATATAATCCCCTATTTTTAATTCACGTGATGATATAATATTTATTCCAGAAAACATGTTGGATAGAGTATCTTCCAGAGCTAAAGCCACTGCTATACCACCAATACCAAAAGCAGTTAGCATGGGAGTTATTGAAATCCCTAAAAACTGTATTATAACCAGCAATCCTAAAATGAAAACTATTATTTTGATAATGTTCCCAAAAAGAGATGATGCAGGTAGAACACCCTCGGTGTCCTGAGTATATAAGTTTACAAAACCAGCCAGTAGCCGGGCCGCCCACCAGGTGAACACTAAAATCAGGGCAATGGTTAAAATCTGTTCCGTGATTATCAGAGTATCAACAGGCAGGTTCATACGATTTATAGCTATATATAAACCAGTGATAGTGAAGCAGAATATGAATAAGCCTCTGAAAGAATTTATAATAACTTTAAATAGATTATTATTAGTTTTAATAGCTGCTTTTTTGATTTTTTGATATACTACTAACTCCAATACCATTCCAATGGAACTTCCAGTTAATATAATAATCAGAGGTAAAATCATCTCATTTGCATTCATAGAATTTACACAACCATCATAAGTACTCTATACTAGGTTAACCTTACATTCACCGTCATAGATTAAAGAACTTCGTATGTCATTCCAGAATTAATTATCTACATAAATCTTTAAATAAATTAGGATAGGAAAAGAGTTTTTATTTATTATCAGAAAGTATTCTATAACCTAGGCAACATAACAATAATACATGGAAGTAATTAAAGGGATTGGTAGCAGTTCTTATATTGGTGTGGGTAAGGTACGTAAGGTTAGAAGTTTTAAAGATGCTCTGAAAATAAAAGCAGGTGAAATAGTAGTAATTAGCAGGGCTTCCCGGGACATGATTTCCTATCTTCAAAAGGCAGGCGGAGTTATAACAGATTATGGTGGAATCACCAGCCATATTGCCATTACCTTAAGAGAGCTCCGAATTCCATGTATTGTGGGATGCGAAAACGCCACAGAAGTACTGGAGGATGGAGTGCTGGTTACGGTTGATGGTTTTAGTGGTAAGGTTTATGAGGGATTTATCGAACTTCATGACTCCGGAGAATTAATGGAATTTCATAATCCAGCTACCAGTATAAAAGTTAATATTAATATTCCCGAACTGGCCTCCCAATCTGCTCCCCTGACAGATGGTGTAGGTTCTATTCGTACGGAGATAATAATAAGTCGCACCCGGAAACACCCCTCTCTTCTTTTAAAAGAGGGCCGGTTAAGTGAAGTTTTATCCCGGGGAGTAAGGAGTATAGTGGATGCATTTTATCCTAAACCGGTTTGGTTTAGAACCTTTGATATCGTAAGTGATGAATTGAGGAACCTGGAAGGAGGGGAAGTTGAACCAAAAGAAGCAAACCCCCTTTTAGGTTTAAGGGGAATCTATAAAGACCTGAAAAATGTTCAAATATTAAAGGCCCAGTTTGATGCCATTAGAATATTATTAGAAGAGGGTTATGATAATATTGGACTTAAAATTCCTTTTTTAAGAGATTTTAGCGAATATGAATCCACAAAGAAGATACTGAAACAATCGGGCCTTAATCCCCACCGGGATTTACCGGTGGGAATAAGTGTGGAGACCCCTTCTGTTGTGCTAACCCTGGATGATTTTCTAAAAAACGGTGTAGATTTTGTATCAATTGGTATGAGTGATTTGACCATGTGTACTCTAGCAGTGGATCGGCGAGGATTAAAGGTGGCCCGACATTTTGATTTAATGCATCCTGCGGTATTAAAAATGGTGGAAATGACCATTGGAAAATGCAATAAAAAAGGGGTGGAGTGTGCTATTTGTGGGCATGCCGCCACAGATGAGAGTATTATCACCAAAATGGTAGAATACGGCATTAGTACCATCTCTACCAATCCCGATCAGATTTTAAAAGTACGTAAAAAGGTGGATAATCTGGAAAATAAAATAAAATATAACCGATTTAAATCTATATAATCTCCATTACATTAAAAAAAATAGATGACATTGAATTTATTCGAATTTTTAGTTTTAGGATTATATGAATAAAAAATTCCAGTCTTAAATAGTGTTAATTCTTTCTAAATTTATCCAGAGAACCCTTCAAGGAATTTAACCATGGTTCTAATGATTTAGATGATGAGGTAGCATTAGTATCTGTTTGTTCCTGTTTCATTAACTGCATTTGTTGATTTACAAAATACTCCAGCCAGTCCGCCAGTGGATACTCTGGTAAATTTTCAAAGTATACCCAGGCATATCCTTCATGTTCCTTACTTAGAGTCAATGCTCCTTCCATTACTTTTCCAGACAGGATAATGTGAACAGCCCGGATAAGGTGCAGATTTTGTTCTGAAACTCCCACTACATGTTCCAGATATATTTTAAGTTTAGTTTCTTCAAAAACCTCTCTTATTAAAGCCTGATCAAATGATTCCCCCGGGTCTACCTTTCCCCCTGGAAGTTCCCATTTTCCAGGATTAGTTTTAGAATGGGTAGATCTTTTGAGTATGAGTATTTTACCTTCTTCATCACCAAGTAGTACCCTTACTGCCAGTCCAAAAACATGATTTATCATTAAATCTCCTGTTAAGTTTCCTATTCAATTTGTATAAATAGTTATGATTTTACTGCTTAAAAAGTTTTGAAGCTATAAAATGTGAAATGGAAAAAGATATATTAGTTTAGAAGTGAATTAGATTATCTTTTTTTAAATCTTTAAGTTTAAAAATATTAAAAAATTATTATTAGTTATAAATTATTTTTAGATTAGAGTTAATTAAAATGAAGATTAAATCAATTGATGGTGCAGATTTTAAAGTATTATCCTCCTAATGAAAAAATGCTTACACTATCTATCTCAATGTGAAGTTATAAAAAAAAGCTTACACTGCCTATCTCAATGCGAAGTTATAATAAAAGAAAATAAAATCATAAACATTTACTGCCAGCACCCTGAAGGGCCAGGCCCGGGGGAGCACTACATTTACTTTAAAGAAAAAAAAATTAAAAAGTGCTAATTAAATTCATAAATTGACTCTAAAAACAAAAGAGTTATAAATAATGACTAAAATGAGAAAAAACTGGCCTCTGGGATTTTTAGGAGTTCTAGGAATAAGGGGAATTATGGGATAATAAATGGAGATTTATTAGAAAGTATATGGATAGCCTGGTTTGTCTGGTTTGTCTTTTTCATACCAGAAAAAAAATAATTTACCCTGAGTTATATAAGAGAAAGAAAATAACCAATTAAAGTTGCAAATTATTCTAAAAGCTATTTTTTAGATTTAAAAAATATTTGAAATCCAATTTTTTTAAAAAGTGAGCTTCATTCTATAACTTTTAAAAGGAAATCCGTGAAATATGCTTTCAAAAATGTTAGCTAAATAGATATAGGCCATGTTTTTAGAACTTAATCATTATTTTATCAGTTAATTAAAAAAAAACTAGGCACATGTTACTAAAATTAAAAGCTATTATATTTTTATATAATAATAAGAATAAAGTAATTAAAAATAATTATAATTATTATTCACAATAAATATACTAAATAAGGTGAAGTATATGCTCACATCCGTTCAAAAAGAGATCTTGCAAAGTTTGATTAACCTCTATCGTAATTCAAAGGGTAAGTCCATTAAAGGTGAAGAAATTGCCGAAATGATGAACCGAAACCCTGGAACCATCAGAAACCAGATGCAGTCTTTGCGGAGTTTGGGATTAGTCAAAGGTGTTCCTGGTCCCCGAGGAGGATATAAACCAACCATTGAAGCATATCATACCCTGAATATTACTGCAACAGATAATGAAGCCCAGGTACCAATATATATGAAAGGAGAAAAACTTGAAGATATTTCAGTTGCTAAAATTGAATTTACCAGTATCCCCCATCCTGGAGAATGTGAAGCAGCTATAAAAGCTCTGGGTAATATTAAACAGCTAGACTTAGGAGATAGGATTAGAATAGGTCCCACACCGGTAAATAAACTGGTAGTTAATGGAGTAGTAGTGGGAAGAGATGATATGGATAATATTCTCCTTCTGGATACCACCAGCATACGCAGCATACCTAAAAAAACTGTTCTGGATGTGGCATCTCATAATTTAATTACCCTTGATGTGGATAACGATATTAAACATGCTGCAGAAATTTTATCCAGCAACCACATTGAAGGTGCCCCGGTACTGGATAATGATAAAAAAGAAGTTGTAGGTATCTTAACCTTAAGTGATATTACCAGGGCCATTGCCCAGGATAAAACCAGCAAAAAAGTAAAAAATATCATGACCCGGAAAATTATTACAGTACAGGGAAATGTAATGATTGCCGATGCCATAGAAATAATGACTAAAAAGAAAATCGGGCGGTTAATAGTCACTGATGCTGATAGGAACCCGGTGGGAATCGTTACCAGAACAGATCTGCTGGATAAAATTGCCGGGCTGAAGTAACTTTTTTTTATTTTAATTTAAATTCATAAAAATTAATTCTATTATTAGCGGATGTGTCATTTTGAGAGTTAATCCCATTAAAATTACAAAAGACATGAAAGTATCGGATTTGATAAAAGAAATGGGAAGTTCAGGTGTTTTAGGTGCGGGTAGAACATACCGGGCAACTGAATTACTCTCAAAAATGTTTAAAGATCCAGATATGAAGATATTTTTTAGTATAGCCGGGCCACTGGTCCCGGGAGGTATGAGAGGTATTGTGGTTGATTTGATTAAAGAGGGACATATCGATGTACTCATAACCAGTGGGGCGAACTTAACTCATGATCTTTTAGAATCTTTTGGAGGCAATCATTACCGGGATTATGGCTTTGATGATGAAAAACTTCATGAATCGGGAATGGGACGTATAGGTGATATTTATACTCGTTCAGATGATTTTGAAATTTTTGAAAAAGAAATCACCCTTATTTTAGGTGAAATAGCAAATAAAAAAAATGTTTCCTCTATTCAGAAATTGTTATATGAAATAGGGGCCAGAATCAAGGACGAAAACTCCATTATTAGAAATGCCCATTTAAAGGGAGTGCCTATTTATGCCCCCGGTATAATTGACAGTATGCTGGGGCTTCAATTATGGATGTTCACCCAGACCAGAGAATTTATACTGGATGCAGTAGCTGACATGAACCATCTCTCAGACATTGTTTTCCAATCTCAAAAAGTAGGGGCGGTGATTTTAGGAGGCGGATTACCTAAACATTACACTCTGGCTTCTAATTTATTAAAAGGAGGAGTTGACGCCGCATTACAAATTACATTGGATCGTAGTGAAGGAGGAAGTTTAAGTGGAGCTCCCTTAGAAGAAGCCAAGTCCTGGGCTAAAGCCCGGGCTGGTTCAAATTTGGTCAGTGTAATAGGAGATGTGACAATTATCTTCCCCCTGATACTGGCTGGTGCCCTGGATTTTTAATTGTAAAATAAAAAAGGAGGTTAATCATTGGAATGTTATATACTGGCTTTATTCTACTCATTATCTGGATTTTTGATGAAGTTTTCTGATGATGCCTTTGATGAACGTTCAGATAAAAAATTGGCAATAATTGCCGGGATAATTTGCGGTGTTTTAATTGGTATTTTAACCGTTAGTAATCTTGATGCGGCCTATATCTTTTTTGCCATACTTTTAGGTACATTATTATCTAAAAAAATAGATGGTGTACACCATATCATGACCCTGATCGCCTTTGTGTCCATTACACTGATTATGGGCCTACCTTTTTTAAGTATTTCTACACTGCTAATTTGTACTCTGGGTGCCTATTTAGATGAAATTGGTAATGATAATGATAATTTAGAAAAATACCGTTTTTGGAATTTTTTCTTTAAATACAGGTTTACCTTGAAGGCGTTTATATTGTTACTGGGATTAGGAGGATATATACAAAGTTTAACTGGTTTATCTCTGCCCTATATTGATTTTTTAAGTATTTCAACCATTTTTTACTTCATATTATTTGAAGTATCCTATGAATTAAGTGGATATTCCTTTGATAGGATTTATCAGGGTATCTACAACCTTAAACTTAATTAATTAATTTTTTTTTAGATGGAAGAATAATAAAAATTAATGATTTTAGTTTTAACAAAATTTTATAGATAAAGGATGAATCTAAGGTTGTTTAATGGATATTGTAGATAAATAGTTAAATAAAAAAGAAGCTATTAAAGTTATTTTATGGCATCTAAAATTTCTCTTACTGCTTTTTCTGGTTCTTTTGCATTATAAATTGATCTTCCTACAATTATAGCATCGGCGTATTTTAAGGTTTCTTTAGGGTCTCCCCCCTGGGTCCCTACTCCTGGTGAAATAATAAAAGATTCTTCTCCCACCAGCTTTCTTATTTTTTCCAGCCGGTCTAACCGGGTAGAAGGTGCCACATAGTTTTTTATCCCTAATTCTACACCCATACGAGCTATATCCTCAGATAATGGTTTTATAAACTTTTCAGCTCCAGGATGGGACATTTCAGTTAGTAATATAATTTCTTTGCCCTTATTTTCGGCTACTTCCTGACATGCCCGGGCACTATCATCCCCTACCATACCATGCACAATGATAGCATCTGCCCCGGCATCCAGGGTGACCTGGGTGATTTTTTCATTGGTTGGTGGTATATCTGCTACCTTAAAATCAGCTATAATATTAAATGAAAAATTTTCCTTAAATTTTGAAAAACATGATAAACCCTGGGAGAGTGCCAGGGGATATCCTATCTTGATGGTATCAATATAATCAGATACCTGGTCGGTTACATTAATAGCCTGATCCAGGTCCATTAAATCCATGGCCAGTATGATCCTGTTTTTCACCTTCATATTAAAAAATTAGGTTTTTAAGGGTTATATTAGTTATGCCCCCACAGGTGCGCGAAGGGAGGTATTTAATTTTTTTATTAATTTTGAAGATAATATTATACCAACTTAATCAATTTAAATTTAATAAAAATTAAATAGCCTTTAAAAAATAAAAAACTTTATATGGTAATTTATTCAAGTTTATTTTAACTAAAATCAGATAAACTTAAAAAAAAGATGTGAGAGGATAAATTATGCATATTATGGAAGGATTTTTGTCCCTAGAATGGAGCATTTTTTGGTATCTTTTATCAGTTCCCGTGGTAATATATGGAATCTTCAGGATTAAAAAAATCACACAGGAATTCCCTGAATCTAAACCATTATTAGCTGTTAGTGGAGCATTTATGTTTGTATTATCCGCTTTAAAACTTCCTTCAGTTACTGGTAGCTGTTCCCATCCTACCGGGAATGGATTGGGAGGCATATTATTTGGTCCAGCAGTAGCATCCGTTTTAGCAACTTTAGTATTGATATTTCAGGCACTTTTACTGGCACACGGAGGAATCAGTACCCTGGGTGCTAATATTTTTTCCATGGGGATTATAGGGCCACTTTTTGCATGGTTAATATATCGTGGTTCTCAAAACGCAGGCCTTTCCCTTGCAATTTCAGTATTTTTAGCGGCTTTTTTTGGAAATTTAATGACTTATGTTACCACCGCCCTGCAGTTATCACTGGCATTTCCCCTGCCCAGCTTTGGAGCAGCACTAAGCAATTTCATGTTAATATTTGCCGTAACCCAAATTCCATTAGCCATAGCAGAAGGCCTTTTAACTGTAGTAATAATCGAAAAAATCATACAAATACGACCGGATATCTTTGAAAGGCTCAATATATTCAAAATTAAATCAGTTGAAGATCCAATAATTGAAGCCAGTAAGTAAGGAGATTTTGATATGGAAACCAGACATATAATAATGTTAATAACAGTTGCCATAATAGCCATAATCCCTTTAGCCCTTTATGGAGGTTTAGGAGAAGATGATGGTTATTTTGGTGGTGCAGATGGTGCAGCAGCTGAAGCAGTAGAAGAAACAGGTTACAAACCATGGTTTGAACCATTATGGGAACCCCCAAGTGGTGAAATAGAAAGTTTATTCTTTTCTCTTCAAGCAGCTATTGGAGCCCTTATAATTGGATATTTCTTCGGATACTACATAGGAAAAGGTAAAAAAAAAGACCCCATAACTAATCTTAAATATAAAACTGGTGATTTTGAGTGAATATTTCCATAGATTATCATGCCCATAATAATGAGTTGAGTGAGTATAATCCTCAATTTAAAATATTGTTGGGAATTTTAACCCTGATAATCTGCTTAATATCTCAAAAACCATTTATTCCTTTTTTAATAGCATTTATAATGTCTTCAATTATAATTTTCAAGGCGCATATACCCTGGCGTTTCTATTTGAAATTTATAGGAGCACCTCTGGGATTTGGAGCGTTAACCCTTCTTTTTATGGCCTTCTTTTTTGGAACCCAGCCTCTTTTTGCCACAGGTATAGGGGGTTTGACCATCTATCAGGATGGTTTAAATTTAGGTCTCCTTGTTTTTAGTCGCATGATGGGAAGTTTTGCCTGTCTGGGATTTTTAACTCTGACCACACCTCTAAATGATATATTCTCCCAGTTGCATAAATTGAAAGTCCCGGATATATTTATTGAACTGGCCCTTTTGATGTATCGCAGTATTTTTATCTTTATTGATGAATCAGATCGAATGTACCATTCCCAGCAAACCAGATTAGGATATAATGGTCTGAAAAATTCTTATCATTCCCTGGGCCTTTTAGCCAGTAATCTATTTATTAAATCCTGGTTTAAAGGAGAAAAAGTACATCTGGCTATGGAATCCCGCTGTTATCAGGGTGAACTGCGAAGCATGAATAAATACTCTTCTTTAACCTTAAAACATGTTTTATTATTAGTATTTTTTGAATTTAGTCTTATTTTGGGATTATATTTGACCAGTGGATTAAAATTAATTTAATAAATGGATTAAAAATATTAACAAATCCAGTTTAACAGATTAAAATTAATTTAATTAATGAGTTAAAGATATTATTAATAAAACCCAATTAAGATTTAATTCTATTAAAAATTGAATTATTATTCTAATTTTCTGGTGAGGCCATGAATATTATCCAAGCAATAGATATCAATTATAACTACCCTGACGGTACCCAAGCCCTAAAAAACGTGAATTTTAATGTAAAAAAAGGGAAAATAGTAGCACTGCTAGGGCCCAATGGTGCCGGTAAATCAACTCTATTCTTACACTTCAATGGAATTTTACGCCCGTCATCAGGAGAGATTAAGGTTGAAAACCAGGTTCTGGACTATAAAAAGGATGGATTAATGAAAGTACGTCAAAAAGTTGGTATCGTTTTCCAAAACCCTGATGATCAGCTTTTTGCCCCTACGGTGGTAGAAGATGTGGCTTTTGGCCCTTTAAATCTGGGTCTGGATTCAAAAGAAGTGGATAAACGGGTTTCCAGTGCATTAGAAAAAGTAGGTATGGCTGGATATGAAAATAAACCCCCCCATCATTTGAGTGGTGGTCAAAAAAAGAGAGTGGCCATTGCAGGAATACTGGCCATGCAACCGGATATAATGGTCCTGGATGAGCCCACCAGTGGCCTGGACCCTAAAGGGGCTTCTCAAATACTAAAATTATTATACCATCTTAATCAAGAGGGAATGACCATCATAATATCCACACATGACGTGGATCTGGTTCCACTTTATGCTGAGGAGATATTTATCATAAATGATGGGGAAATAATTAAACAGGGAACCTCACACCAGGTGTTTGAAGACGTGGAGACCATACGGGGTGCCAATTTAAGACTTCCCCGAATTGCTCATCTCATGGAGATACTGAAAAAAGAGGACAAATTACCCTTTTCAGAACCATGCCCCCTGACCATAGGTGAAGCCCGAACTCGTTTAGTAAATTATCTGGAAGAGAAAAAATAGGGCATTTTATTCCATGTTCTCTTAATCATTATAAAGATATAGTTTATCAGGTGATAAAATGAAAATAATAGGTGTTTGCGATACCACTTTTGCTCGTTTTGATATGGGAACTGCTTCAATTGATGAAATGAAAATGCAAATGGGAAATTTAAAGATTATCAGAAGAACGGTCCCGGGAATAAAAGATCTACCTGTAGCCTGCAAAAAATTAATTGAAGAAGAAAACTGTGAAATAGTTTTAGCACTGGGAATGCCAGGTCCAGAAGAAAAAGATAGAATTTGTGCCCATGAAGCATCCACCGGACTAATACAGGCCCAACTTATGACCAGTACCCATATACTGGAAGTTTTTGTACATGAAGACGAAGAATCTGACCCCCGGGAGTTAAAGGTGCTGGCCGAAAACCGAGCTAGAGAACATGCTAAAAATCTGATAAAAATGATATTCCAGCCAGATAAACTCCAAAAAGAAGCGGGTATGGGTATGAGAGAGGGTAAACCTGATGTGGGGCCTCTTTAATAATTTGATGGAATATTATGATTAAGGAGGAATTTAAATGGTGAAAATAACCGGAATTGTAGGCAGCCCTCGAAAAGGCAATACTTCTTTTTTAGTTGAAAAGGCCCTGGAAGCTGCAGAAAATGAAGGAGCACAGACTGAAATTATATTTCTTGGTAAATCCAATATAAATCCCTGCATAGCCTGCGAGATTTGTAAAAAAACTGGAAAATGCTCCATTGAAGATGATATGGAAGATATACTGCAAAAAATTTCCACTTCCCAGGGAATCATCATTGGTAGCCCTGTTTATTTTGGAACCATAACTGCCCAGACCAAAATGTTAATGGATCGTTCCCGACCTCTTAGAGGAAATTTCCAGCTGAAAAATAAAGTTTGCGGTGCTATTGCAGTGGGTGCGGCAAGAAACGGAGGTCAGGAAACAACTTGCTCTGCTATTCATGATTTTTTCCTGATTCATGACGGGATAGTGGTAGGTGATGGTAGCCCTACTGCCCATTACGGAGGAACAGGTGTGGGTGGGGAAAAACCCGCCTGCCAGGAAGATGAGATAGGTATGGAAACTTCCATGAATTTAGGAAAAAGAGTGGCCATTCTGGCTCAAGATTTATCTAATTCCTGGTAAGTATTCCCTACCATAATACTCACCTCCAGCACGGATAATTTATAAGATAGTTTATATTTCATTGAGGATAACATGGGTAACTCTAATATTATAGCAGGAGATAGAAAAGTAGTTCAATCCACCCGGAAACATACAGGTCACCCTTCTAAAGTTTCTCAGAAAACATTCATTGTGGTACCAGCTTATGATGAAGAAAAAACAGTGGGGCGTGTATTGAACCATTTAATCAAAAGGGGTTACCAGGTGGTGGTGGTTGATGATGGATCAAGTGATAATACTTACTCCATCATATCTAAGACTAGAAAAGATTATCCTAAACAGATTTTTGTGTGTCAGCATTTAATTAACCAGGGTTTAGGAGCAGCATTAAAAACCGGGATGGATTGTGCCCTGAATCATGGGGCAGAATATATGGTAACTTTTGATGCTGACTGCCAGCATGACCCGGAAGACATAAAAACCATGTTAATACCCTTTAAAAAGAACCAGGCCGACGTAGTTTTAGGTGTGAGAAATTTTGACCACATGCCCCTATTTAAAAAAATGGGAAACCAGATAATGAATACCCTGACCTTTATATTTTACCGGGAAAAAGTCAGTGATTCACAATCAGGTCTCAGGGCCCTGAATAAAAAATCAGCACGTTTATTACGTCTGGATTACAGGGGTTATGGTGTTTCCTCAGAAATAATAAGGGAAATTAAAAATCACAAATTAAAAATGGTGGAAGTACCTATAAAAACCATATATACTGATTACTCACTTTCAAAAGGTACAAATACCTCTATTGGTCTGGAAATTTTATTCAAAATGATACTGGATGTATTTAAAAGATTTTAATAGTAAAAAAGCATAAATGGAATTAATCTGATAAAAAAAGGTGTTTAAATGATATATCCCTACATAGCCGGATTAATAGCCCTCATAGGCATAATATTAACTATTATCCGTTTTAGAGAAGGAAGGACTTCACCCCGGATGTTATTATTCTGGATTATTATTTGGATTATGGTAATTTTGATTTCTTTTTTCCCCCAGGAAACGACTATTTTTGCTAATATCGTTGGTATAGGCCGGGGTCTTGATTTTATTTTAATATTAGGGCTGATTGGTTGTTATTATCTTATATTCAAGATATACACTATGATGGAACGTTTAGAATCAAATATAACTCAATTAGTAAGGGAAATAGCTATAAAAAACGAGAAAATAGAATCGTTAATAGAAGAAATAGAAATATCCTCCTCTAAAAAAGAATAACCATCTTAGAATCGTAAAAGGTTTTTTTTATTTAAAATCACCATTTAAGCAGTGTATTGATAAATGGTAACTATAATGGGATAAAAATATGAAAATCTGTTTTGTCACTGAATATTTTCCTAAAACTGAAAGCCTGGAAGTTAAAGGTGGTGCAGAAGCCACCGCCTTTAATGAGGCTTTGCAGCTTTCAAAAAATCATGAATTGATAGTTTTAACTTCATTAGCTGATGGAATGTCTTCTGAATATGAAATTAAAGGCATAAAAGTAAAGGGTTGTGGTAGAAAGAGGTCCTATGTACAATCCGGTTCATTTAAAAACAGATTATCTTTCATGTATGCCGCATACCAGGAGGGTATCAGAATGAAAGTTGATCTGGTGGTTGGTTATAATTTTATAACCCATCCTGTGGCATGGAAAATTGGAAAAAAGTTAAATATTCCATCAGTAGCTAGATATCATGATGTATGGATTGGTGAATGGGTAAAAAATGTAGGTATTGCTGGTATTACTGGAGAGATTCTGGAGAGGTATACCTTATCCCGTAAATTTGGACTTATTGTGGCCGTCTCTCTTTTCACCCGAAAAAAACTGGAAAGTCGTTCCAAATCTCAAAAAATAGCAGTAGTACCTAATATAGTTGAATTCCCCCCATTTAAAGCAGAAAAATATCCCGTGCCAACCATCTCCTGTGTTTCTCGCCTGGTAGAATATAAGAGAGTGGAAGATTTGATTTACGCCCTGAATATTCTAAATGCAGATTATCCCTCCTTAAGATGTAATATAGTAGGAACCGGACCTCAGGAAAGTCATCTCCGAAAATTGGTGGAAAAACTCGATTTGCAAAAAAAGGTTAAATTTTGTGGTTTTGTAAAAAACCACACAGATGTATTACGTATTATAAAATCTTCCCATATATTCTGTCTTCCCAGTAAAGTAGAAGGATTTGGACTGGTTATTGTAGAAGCTATGGGTTGCGGTGTTCCTTTTGTAGCATCCAACATAGAGCCAGTTATGGAAGCCAGTGCCCAAAAGGGAGGATTATTTTTTAATGTCCAGGACCCTCAAGACCTGGCAGATAAAATAAAATTTCTATTGGAAAATGAAGATACCTATAACCATCTCAAAGAAGAAGGTCAGAAACAATATGAGAAATATAAAGGGGAAAGAGTAGGTAAAAAACTGGAATACCTCTACACCCGCTTGTATGAAGAGCATAATAAGAACAGAGATGACTTAAAAATAGAATTATAAAATTAATTCAGGGATTTTATTCCACATATTCATGTTTCAAATTTAACAATATGGTGCGATTATGATATATTTTAGAGGCTGTGTAGCCCGTTTAAAGGTTAAAGAAATTGGTGATGCCACCGAAACTGTCTTAAATGCTGCAGGAGTTAATTTTGAGTATTTAGATGAGGAAGAATGCTGTGGTTCAGTACTCCTACGCACCGGATATGGAGAAGATGCTCAAAAATTGATGGAAAAAAATATAGAAAAATTTAAAAACCAGACCATACTGGTATCCTGCGGGGGATGCTACCGCAGCCTGAAAATGGATTATAAAGAAATGATAGGGGCAGAATTGGATGTCATACACACCAGCCAGTTATTCAATGAACTGATTGTTCAGGGAAAAATAAAACTAAAAAACTCAAGAGAAAAAATTGCTTACCACGACCCCTGTCATCTGGGAAGACATCTGGGAGAATTTGAAGCTCCCCGTAACATTATTAGAAAAGTGGGGGAGCTGGTGGAAATGGAACATCACCACGAAAAATCCAGATGTTGTGGGTCAGGAGGAGGGGTTAAATCTGCTTATCCGGAGTTATCTGGCAAAATAGCTCGAGAAAAAATAAAAGAAATCGAAAAAACAGGTCCGGATTTGATAACAACTACCTGTCCTTTTTGTAAATTAAACTTGAGTGATCATGGTTTAGAAGTATGGGATATGTCTGAATTCGTAGTAATGTTTTTAGAGGAGGATAAATGATGAAAGAAAATGAACTAAAAACTATGCGAAGTTCATTTAAAATAATGGAGGAACGTAGAATAGATTTAATCCATGACCCCCGCATAATTAAACTCCAGGAAAGGGTTAAAAATATTAGAAAAAAATCTGTAAAGAAAATCCCCGCCATGGTGGAAACCGCCCGGAAAAGTTTCAAAATTAATGGTATGGAATTTTTATATGCTGAAGACTCACATCAAGCTTTAGATTTAATTTATAATTTGATTAAAAACGAGAAAATGGTGGCTAAATCTAAATCAAATACCCTGAATGAATTAGGTCTTTCTGATTATTTAAATGAAAAAAATATCCAGCTGGTGGAAACCGATTTAGGAGATAGAATAATCCAGTTAAAGCCAGATGATAATAAACCATCCCACCCTATAGGTCCTGCATTACACCTTAAAGTGGATAAAATTGCGGAAATAATTTCAGAGTCATTAGATGTAAAGGTAAAAGCAGATCCCCGGGTTATAATGGAGCTGGTTAAAGGTAATGTATTAGAAGAGTTAAAAAGTTGTAAAATTGGCATAACCGGTGCAAACTCTGTAGCAGCTGAAGATGGCTCCCTGATAATGGTACATAATGAGGGAAACATATCATTATTATCTTTAATGGATACTCACATCGTGGTGGTAGGAGTAGATAAACTGGTGGACACTATCGAAGATGCCATATCCGTTGTGAAGCTGGAGACCGCCTATGCCACTGGGACCGCCCTGTCTTCCTACATTAATGTTATATCCGGACCATCAAAAACCGCGGATATTGAAAAAAAGCTCCTGGAAGGTATGTATGGAGCGCGAAAAGTTGTGGTTATCCTGCTGGATAATGGTCGCCAGGAGGCCCTGGAAGAATGTCTGTGGTGTATTGGATGTGGTAGCTGCATTGTATCCTGCCCGGTTTACAATGTGGTGGGGAATGAATTTGGTTATCGTGGTTATTTAGGAGGACGAGGGGTAGCTATGAGCCGTTTTTTACAGGATGAAAAAACCAGCTTTAATTCCGGACTTTATATGTGTACTTTATGTGGCCTGTGTACTTTAGAATGTCCAGTAGGTACCCCCACCAGTGAAATCATGGAAAAAATACGAAAAGAAAGTAAAAATACTGGTTTTTCTCCAAAAGAACATTATAAAATCCACAAATCCATTGAAAGAAAAGGATCTCCTTTTTAAAAAAAAAAATAATGTCATTTCAGTTAATAGCAACATTTAATTTATTTCGGTTTAAAAGCATAATTAGAATACAGTGAATTAAATATCTAAAAGTTTTTATAATCCCAGAGGCATATACTTAAAAAATATTAATTTAGATATTAATTAAAATAAATAAAAATATAGGAAAGCATATTTAAGAATTTTAAAGCATCATTTTGATTATAATATTTAGTATAAACCTGGTTGCTAAATTAATAATAAAATGGTTTTTTTTCTATAAAAGAGGAGGAATATGAATTGCTTCTACTGATAAGTCCCATTAATACCCAAGAAGCACTGGAAGCCATTGAAGGCGGTGCTGATATAGTTGACGTTAAAAATCCAAAGGAAGGATCATTAGGTGCTAATTTCCCCTGGATAATTCAAGAAGTTAGAGAAATGACCCCTGAACATATGATGGTAAGTGCCACCCTGGGGGATGTTCCTTATAAGCCCGGTACTGTTTCATTAGCTGCCATGGGAGCTTTGGTTTCTGGAGCAGATTACATTAAAGTCGGTCTTTATGGTACCTGCAACTATGGTGAAGCACTGGAAGTAATGGAAAACGTGGTAAAAACCATAAGAAAAAATAGTTCCAAGGCAGTGGTAGTGGCTTCTGGTTATGCCGATGCCCATAGGGTGGGTGCAGTGGATCCAATGGAAATTCCAAAAGTCGCAGCAGATTCAGGAGCAGATCTGGCCATGGTGGATACTGCGGTAAAGGACGGGAAAACACTACTTGATTTTATGGATATGAATCAATTGAATAAATTTGTAAGTGAAATTCACGATTACGGGCTAAAATCTGCACTGGCCGGTTCTGTAAAAAAAGAGCAATTAAAACCATTGTATGACATAGGATGTGATGTGGTGGGGATAAGGGGAGCTGCCTGTACTGGTGGAGATAGAAACTCAGGAAAAATCCACAGAAGTGCAGTTAGAGAACTAAAAGAGATGATTGCTGATTTTTAGTTTTATGAAAATCCACCATGAGATTTTAATAAACATGTGGCCCTCGTTGAAAATTAAGTGAATTTATAGAAAAATAAAAAATTAAGATAATTAAAAAAAAAATACAGATTCTGAGGTGTTTTAATGTATTCTAAAAAATTAGAAGAAGCTATAGTGGGTTATACTTTCGATGACTTTCTAATCCTTCCCGGAGCATCAGAAGTAGAACCCAAAGATGTTTCAACCAAAAGTATGGTTTCCAGAAATTTTGAATTGAATATCCCCCTGATTAGTTCTGCGATGGATACTGTAACAGAATCTGATATGGCCATCACTCTGGCTCAGGAAGGCGGAATGGGAGTAATTCACAGAAATATGACCATAAAAGAACAGGTCAAACAGGTCAAACAGATCAAAAAATCAGGAGACCTTGCCATTCATGACGTGATTACCATTAATCCTGAATCATCACTTAAAGAAGCTCAATCTATAATGGATCAGGAAATGGTAAGTGGTATGCCTGTGGTTGAAGATGAAGTGGTTATTGGAATTATCAGTCGCAGGGATATTAAACCGATTATTAACTCTGATTCCCATAAAAAGGTTAGGGAAATTATGACCAGTGAAGTGGTCACTGTAGATGAATCCATCACCCCAGGGGAAGCCCTGGATATTGCTTATGAAAATAAAGTGGAACGTTTACCTGTTGTTCGTGAAGGGAAAATAATGGGTATTGTTACCATAAAAGACATACTGGAACGTAAAAAACATCCCCACGCTTGTCGTGATAATCAAGGACGTTTTATCGTGGCTGCAGCAACTGGACCTTTTGATCTGGACCGTGCCATAGCACTGGATAAATCAGGTGTGGATATTATTGCTATTGATACCGCGCATGGGCATAACATGAACATAGTAAAATATGTAAAAACCATGAAGAAAAATATTGAAGCAGACCTGATTGTGGGTAATATTGCTACCAGGGAAGCGGCAGAAGATCTCCTATCTCAGGAAGTTGATGGATTGAAAGTGGGTATTGGTCCCGGATCCATGTGTACCACCCGTATAATCTCCGGAATAGGGGTTCCACAATTAACTGCAGTCTCTGAAGTCGCAGAAGTAGCATCTGAATATGGTGTTCCAGTTATTGCCGATGGAGGCATACGTTATTCTGGCGACATAGCTAAGGCTATTGCTGTAGGGGCTGATGTTATAATGATGGGTAACTTGCTTGCCGGTACCTATGAGGCACCAGGAAAAGTAGTGGTTATGAATGGAAGGAAATATAAACAATACCGGGGCATGGGATCCCTGGGGGCAATGACCGGTGGAACCGGCGCCGGTACTGATCGGTACTTCCAGGAAGTAAAAGGCCCTATGAAGCATTCTAAACTGGTACCAGAAGGAGTAGAAGGGGTGGTACCTTACCGGGGCTCAGTTAGTGAAATGGTATTCCAACTGGTGGGAGGACTTAAAGCTTCCATGGGATATTGTGGTGCTCAGGATATTAAATCCATGCAGAAAAAAGCCAAACTGGTACGTATAACTTCCAGTGGAATTAAAGAAAGTCATCCCCACGACCTCCTGATTACCAATGAAAGTCCCAATTATCCTACTTTAGAATAGAAATTTTTAATCCTTATATAACCCCTCTTTTCTTATTTAATTATAAAAAACTAAAAAAAAGGTAGTTAAAATATCCAGAAGTTCAACCAGATCCTGTATAATCCTGTGTGGAGGATTAAGTAGTAGAATGGGTCAGGATAAAGGTTTAATGACATTTAAAAGTAAACCTATGGTCCGTATTATACTGGATAAGCTGGATAATCAGATGGATGAAGTTTTACTGGTCCTGAGAAATGATAAACAAAAACAGGAATATCAAAAAATTCTGAATGATTTTTACAGTGCAGAAAATACCAGTTTTGATTTAAAATTTTTAAAAGATGAAGTAGAAAGCCAGGGTCCACTTTCAGGTATATATACGGGATTATCACACATGGAGTCTGATTATGCTCTGGTAATTCCATGTGATTCGCCTTTTATCTCTTTTTATTTTATGGAAAAGGTTTTTAAGGTATATGAGGATAGTAAGGGAAATTACGATGCATTAATACCCTTTTGGGGTGCAAAAGATAATATGCATTTGGAACCATTACATGGTATTTACCACAAAAAAAGTAAAAAAATCATTTATTCTCAACTTTTAAAGGGTAAAAAAGATGTTAAATCATTAATTAATAAATTAAACACTATTTTTGTGGAAGTTAGTAAACTGGATCCATCCTTAAAGAGTTTTAAAAACTTTAATCGACCAGAAGATGTATCAAAAATTTAAAATCCATGTATTAATATTTAAATTATAAAAAAAATTTCTTTACATAAAAATTAAGAAAAAAATAATTTTTGAGGAAAATTTCCTCAAATCAAATGTTTTCTAAGTAATCTACCTTCACTGTCATAAATATCCACTTCCAGAGGTGAATCCTCACCAATGGCATGGGTGGCACAGGAGAGACATGGATCATAGGCTCTTACAATCATCTCTAACTTATTTTTAAGACCCTCTGAAACTTCTTCTCCTTTTATCATTTCTTTAGCTGTTTCTCTAACCCCAATATCCATGGAAAGGTTGTTCTGTCCAGTGGCCACAATCAAGTTGGCCCGGTTAATAAATCCTGCCCCGTCTGTTTCATAGTCATGAATTAATATTCCCCGTGGTGCCTCAATCATGCCCACCCCCCTTTTAGTTTCACCGGACTCTTTAGCTTCTTCCTTACTCATTAAGGGGCCGTTAAGCCCATTTCGAATATCAGTGCCGGTTATATTATCATCTTCTAATATCTGTACTGATCTTTCAGCAGCATGCATCAGTTCTATTAAACGAGCATAGTGGTAGAGTAGTGTGTTCTGGGCAATACCGTATTTTTCCTTATATTCTGCAAATAAATCTGCCGCAATTTCAGTAGGAACAGTATCCACCACATTAAGTCGGGCCAGAGGACCCACCCGGTAGTTACCCTCAGGGAATCCAATTTGTTTCAGGTAAGGGAATTTAAGATAAGACCATGGTTGAACTTTTTCTTCAATGTAATCCAGATAGTCAGATGCGGCAAATTCATGTATAGAACTTCCCTCTTTATCCATAATTTTAACAGGGCCATCATAAAATTCCAGATTACCCCCATTAGTTAAAGCCCCAAAACTAGTTTCAACCGGTCCCAGGGTCTCAATAGCTTCACTGTACTGTTCAAACAATGGTTTAGCTACTTCAACTCCCTGTCCAATCAGGCCAATGGCCTCTTTTGCTTTGGATAAAATCTTATCTCTTTCTTCAGCGGTTATTCCCTTGGATTGACCGCCAGGAATGGCCGTTACCGGGCTAATTGGTTTTCCACCCACCAGGGCAGTAATTTCCTGTCCAATTTTTCTGGTTTTAATGGCCATCATGGCCAGATCAGGTTTGGTTTTTAGGATGCCCAGGACATTTCTCAGGGCAGGGTCTGATTCAGGTCCCATTACCAGATCTGGTGCTCCCAGGAAGTAAAAGTGCAGGGAATGAGAGTGAATATACTGTCCTAAAAGCATGAGTTCCCTTAATCTTTGGGCAGTTTCCGGCGGCTGAAGCCCGAAAACTTCATCCGTAGCCTTGGCAGCAGCTAAATGATGTGCTGTTTGACATATACCGCATATACGGGGAGTTATACGGGGAGCTTCTTCTACTGCTGCTCCTTCTAAGAATTTTTCAAATCCCCTGATCTCCATTACATGAAAATGAGCATCAGCCACATTTCCTGCATCATCAATCTGAACTGTTATCTTGGCATGTCCCTCAATTCTAGTAACCGGGCTAATTTCAATTTGTTTCATAGTTTCACCTTTACTTCTTCACCAGTTGAGGGATAAGAGATACCTGTTTATCCTCCATAATGGTACTTCCAATCACAAACCCGTAAATTACGTGTCCGATATCATAAATCTGTTTTTCCACATCTTTTTCTGGCATCTTAGAAAGGTGAGCTATCCTTTTAATGACCCCGTTGTAAATATCGTGACTTGGTTCCCGAATAACATCCAGTGAGGGACCTCCGCATCCATGACAGGCCACTCCTGCCTCGGTACAAAGGCCACCACATCTTCCCAAAGTAACCGAACCTAAACAAACATATCCCTGAGATAGGAAACATTTACCTGGTTCAGGGTCACCCTCTATCCTTCTGTGAATCTTATCAAATTCTATGTGCTCCATTTCACGATTGCAATCAGCACAAACACTTTTTTTAGGAACATCTGGGGCTTCGTTGTTTATCAGAGGAATTAATATATCTCCAGTTAGCTGTTCTTTAGGGGGGCAGCCGGGTATAAATCCATCAATTTCTGTAAAATCAGCAGCAGGATGCACAATGGTAAGAAGCTCCGGGACAACTTCTGATGGAAGTTCAGCAGAGATGGTACTGGGGTTATCAGTGTAAGTTCTGGAAGTAACCTCTTCTGAGGTGTATAAATCTGCCATTCCGGTTATACCCCCATAGCAGGCGCAGGTACCGTAAGCAATCAATATATCAGATTTATCCCGTAGTTCTTCCAATCTTTCCTGATTCTCCTGGTTCCTGACAGATCCCGATACAATAGCGATATTGATGTCCTCGGGTAGTTCTTTGGTATCCATCAGCACGGGGGCATATACCAGCTCGGCATTGTCTAGTAACTTAGTAATGTCCTCATGTAAATCCAGAATGGAAATTTCACATCCAGCACAGCTAGCCAGTGTTTCTAAAGCTATTTTTACCATTATTTACCGCCCCATTTGATGGTTAAAGTTTTAAGGCATGCATTAGATCCCACGTGGTCAATATCCAGTTTGCCCTTTATACTCATTACTTCCTCAACAGCCCCCACCATATAACCATACAGGAGATAACAGAGTGGTCCTTTTTGAGGTAGTCCTGTTCTACGCAAGGTTTGTCTTACCACACAATCCATAAATAGTAGTTTCACCACTGTTTCATCCCCTTTTTCAATGGTATAATTTTCCTGTCCCGATGGTTTCCACATTTCAAAGTAAAATTCCACTCCCAAAATTTCACTAAGTTCCTGCATGGCCTGTTCCAGGTTGTCCGTTTTTTCCATGAGTTTTCCAGCATCGTGTCCCATTCTTTTACCGGCCTGGTAGACAATAGCATTTGCTCCCCTTCCAGAAACCTGTTCCAGTGCACTGGACATGGATCCCACGAATTTCATCAAAACATGTAGTGCTTCCTCGTAATCGGATATGTCTCCCCCGGTTTCCTTAGGAATCATTTCAGGTTTAAAAGTGCCCCTTATCTCTTCCATTTCCATTTTTATACCCCTAGATAATTTTGTTTAAAACATCACTGACCTTACGGTCAATGTATAATCTTTTAGCCACATGTATATCACGATGTTCCAGAGCCTGGGACGGGCAAATTTCATGACAGGATAAGCAAGCCATGCAATCATCTGCATTTATCACTTCACTTTTCCAATTATCCTCATTCATCTGGTAAACATCACTGGGACAATCATCCACACAAGATCCACACCCCACACATGCATCTTCATCAACCAATATTTCCACCATTATTTCCCCTCTTTTGTTTTATAATTCACCGGAATGCCTCTAATTTTTAATAATTCCCACTAAAATATTAATATTAAAATGGAAATGCCAATTTAAATCAATATTCATTATTAATAACAAATAACTGTTTCGATATGTTTTTTTAATAATAATCAGTACTTCGTAAAGTAATTTTGTAAATTTGTTTAAATATGCTTTTTGGTTTTGGAAATTGGTTTTTAAATCTTTTTTTATTTGCAAATCTGTTTAATTTGTTTAATTTTTATTCTAAGTTAAGTTATTAGTTGGTGTT